>DATGVC010000289.1:0-3824 GCA_035300745.1 Gemmatimonadales bacterium
TGTTTCCTGCATTACGCGACGGATGATCTGTCGCGCGCCGCGGCGCTGCAGGCCGCGCAGCGCGGCCTGCTGTTCAAGCGCACGGCCTACAATTTCGTCTCCCTGGCGCACGACGAGGGCACGGTCGACCGTGCCCTCGAAGCGCTCCATGAGGTCCTGCGTGAGACTCAGAAGACTATGTAGTCCCTGACACTCTCGAGGAGGAAAATCACGATCGCCCCGATGATCACGACGGCGGTGTACCCCATCGCTCGATCCTGCGGGACTTTCATGAGGATCGGGAGGCCGACATAGAGCAAATACAGGCTATACAGCGAGATGAGCATCGTCACGATATAAAAGACACTATGAATGCCGAAGACGCCCGCAATCAGTGCGGGTGTACTGGCGTAAGCCGCCACCTTCAATGCCTGTACGTCGTTCTTTTGACCGCCAAATCCGGGTGCGAGCTGGCTGATGATCTGCGCAAGAATGAACACCGCCACGACGGCAATCACAAAGGCGGTGACGCCCCACAGGATCCCTCCCGTGAGCGTTACGTGATCGCCCAGCGTTTGGCCGCCAAGCCGCTTACCGAACAGTAAGCGACCGATCGTTCCGGTGACCGGTCCGAGCAAGGCCAGCGGGATGATGTACTTCCGCCATAGCTCGCCCGGTTTGGTGAATTCGGAGTCGACTTCTTTGAATGTCGCGCGGGGCTCGAACAGAATCGCCCGCCCACGGCTCACCGTCGTCTCCATCACAATCTCCCCCCTGAGGACGCCCCCAAGATAGGGAAAGGCCTCAGACGCGCCAGCCTCGGCGGCTTAGCGTCGCGGCGGCTTTCCGCCTAGCTTTTCGCAATGCTTGTCGACGTCCACGCTCATTTTTACCATCAGCGGACGCCCCGCGCCGACTGGCGCGAGCGCAACGAGAGTCGTCTGACGGCTGGCGCCAGGATGGGGATCTCGGTCCACATCGCGTCGATCCTGGGCAGCTTCGGGTTCACATCACCGACCTACTTCCCCTCGCCGCACGACGTCACAACCGGGAACGATGCTCTCCTCGCGCTGCAGCGCGCACACCCCGATCGCATTCGGGGTTACGTGTGCGTGAATCCGAATTACGGCGCGCATGCGCGCGCCGAAATCGTGCGCTGTCTCGACGCGGGGATGATCGGGATCAAACTGGCGGCGAGCCGCCGGGCGGACGATCCATTGCTCGATCCGATTGCTGCCCTGGCGCTGGAGCGTCGCGTTCCGGTGCTGCAGCACATCTGGCAGCACCGGCGTCGGGATTGGCCGGGACAGGAGGCGTCCGATGCGACCGAGCTGTGCACGCTCGCGCGGCGTCATCCCGACGTCGTCTTCATTCTTGCCCACATCGGCGGCGGCGGGGACTGGCTGCATTCGCAGCACGCGGCGGTGGAGGTACCCAACGTCTATGTCGATCTGTCGGGGAGCGGCGTGGACGGCGGCATGCTCGAAGCATGCATCGAAAGCGTCGGCGTCAGTCGCCTGCTCTGGGGCAGCGACATCACGATGGACACCGGTTGGGCCAAGCTCCGCTACCTCGAGACGCTGCTCTCCGCTGACGACATGGCGCTGGTGCGCTGGAAGAATGCGGCGCGCATCTTCCCGCCGCGTGCGTTCCCCGCCGACTGATGCGAATTGACTGCAACGCCTTTCTTGGGGCGTATCCGTGGCGCAAGGTCCCCGGCACCTCACCCGACGCGCTCGTGCAGGCGCTCGCGCGGACGCAGATCGATGCCGCCTGGGTCACGCATCTTCCCAGCCTGTTCTGGCGCGATCCCACCGAGGGCAATGCGTGGCTGTATGAGACTGCGCGCAAGGAGAAGCGCTTCAGGCCGGTGCCGACCGTGCATCCCGGGTTGGCGCAGTGGGAGCAGATGATCGCCGACGCCGCGAACGCCGGTGCACCGGCGATCCGCTGTGATCCGGTGTATCTGGGGCTCGAGCCGGCGGGCGACGAGATGCGCGTGCTCACTGCCGCGTGCGGCGCCGCCCGCATCCCGCTGATGCTCGCCGTCCGGCTCGAGGATGGTCGCCAGCGTCACCCCAACGATCACATCGCCGAGCTGCCGGCAGCGGCCGTGCGCGCGCTGATCCGCAGCGACGGGGACGTCCGCCTCCTCGTCACGCACGCTGACCGTGCTTTCATCGAGGAGGTCCACTTCGGATCGACACCCGAAGAAGCGCGGCGCATCTGGTGGGACGTCTGCTGGATCTGGGGTCCGCCCGAAGATCATCTCGCCACGTTGCTCGACACCATCGGCGTCGAGCGGTTCGTGTTCGGTACGGGGCAGCCGCTCCGGCTCCCGGAGACGAGCATCGCCAAGCTCGATCTGCTCGATCTGAAACGCGAGGACCGCGAGGCGATCGAGTCAAAGAATGTTCAAGGGCTCCTCGCCTGAAGGACCGTCTCGAGTGGGGCCTCATTCCGGCGGTGCCCGTTCCGTTTCGAGGCTCGACGATCGACTTTGCCGCGCAGCGTGCGTACGCGAGCTGGATGGCGCGGCAGCCCGTTGCGGGAGTCGCCGTGTGGGCGCATACGGGTCGTGGACCGCATCTCTCCGAGGATCAGCGGCGGGTCGTGCTGGAAGAGTGGCGCGCCGCGCTGCCCGGAAAGGTCGTTGTCGCCGGCGCCAACGGACCGACCATGGCGCGCGACGCGAAACGGGGCGGCGCCGATGCCCTGCTTGCATTTCCCGTGCGCGAGAACGCGGTCGTGTATCATGACGAGTTATCGCAGGAGTTGCCCGTCATCGCATTCGCTCTGTATGAAGCGGCGGGAGGCGTTCAATACGATGACAAAACGCTGCATGGCGTTCTCTCGTTGCCTGGGGTCGTCGGAATCAAGGTCGCGACGCTCGATTCCATCATGACGTTTCAACGGATCGCCGCGGTGATGCGCGATCATCCTGACAAGCTCTTGATCACGGGGGAAGACCGGTTCCTCGGCTACTCACTCATGCTGGGGGCGCGAGCGGCGTTGATCGGGATGGGCGCGGCGCTGACCGATCTCCAGGCCGCCCTGCTGCGCGCATGGTCGAGTGGCGACACCAGCGCCTTTGTACGCCTCTCCACGCTGTTAGACGCGTTTTCGCAAGCGACCTTCACCGCCCCGATGGAAGGCTACATTCGCCGTATGCTGTGGGCGCTCGCGGCAGATGGCGTGATCCCCGATGACGCGTGCGATGATCCATGGGGTCCGGAGTTACCGGCTGCGGAGCGCGAGGCCGTCCGGCGCGCGGTGCGCGAGGCTCGCGTACGTTAGAGCGGCGGTCATTTCTCAAATCGAGCGCGGCCGCGGCGGCCGCCCTCGGAGGCTGGGTTCCAATGAGCAAGCACCCCCCCCCGCGCATCGTCGTGGTCGGCGCGGGCGCGTTCGGCGGCTGGACGGCGCTGTTTCTACGACGCCAGGGGGCGCGCGTCACGCTCGTCGACGCCTGGGGCCCCGGCAATTCGCGCGCGAGCTCGGGCGGGGAGACGCGCGTCATTCGCGCGACCTACGGACCACGCGCGGTCTACACGCGGATGGCCACGCGTGCGCTCACGCTCTGGAAAGAGCACCAAACGCGATGGCACCGGCAGCTGTACCACGGTATCGGCGTCCTCTGGCTCATCGAGAGCGACGACCAGGACGAGAAGGCCGCGTTGCCGATCCTGCGCGACGCGCGCGTGAGGTTCGAGGAGCTGCAAGGCGCCGAGGTCGCCCGCCGCTTCCCGCAAATCAATTGCGAACAGGTTCGCTGGGCGATTCTGGAGAAGGACGGCGGCTATCTCACCGCCCGGCGGGCGTGTGCTGCTGTGCTCGAGGGATTT
>DATGVC010000290.1:0-10924 GCA_035300745.1 Gemmatimonadales bacterium
TCCGGATAGTAGCGCTTGGGCTCGGCCTGAATGAGCAATCCCGGGATCGCGACGCGACGCTCTTCCAGCGCGGAGACGACGCTGAACCGCGCATTGCCCAGGACCAGCGCGGGCTGGTAGGGCGCACGCCGCGCGCGCTGCAGTACGCGCTCGATCTCCATGCTGTCGATGTTGGCGATCGACGCGATGCGTGCCAAAGTCGAACGCAGGTTGGCTTCGGGCCCCGGCAGCAGGGACACCGTGTAGCCCGGCACGTTCTCCGCCAACACGTGCCCGTTGCGATCGTAGATGACGCCGCGGGGGGCCGGGAGCGGAATCGGGCGCAGCCGGTTCGTTTCCGACTGCAGCTGATACTTGCCGTGCCCGAGGATCTGCGTGCGGAAGAACGACAGCACCATGATGCCCAGTACGATCCACACCGCGGTGCGCGCCACGCCCAGGCGGCGATCGAGCAGGTGCGGATGAAACGCGTTCACGCTGAGACTCTCAGGGCCCCGGAGGCGCGCGGCCGCCGCGGCGACAGCCAGTCGCGGAAGAGCCACAGCACGGTGACACCCACCAGGGCGGTCGTCAGACTCTGCAGCGGTGACCAGACGAGCAGCTCCCACGCGACCTGCGAGCTCTGCAACCGCCCTGAGACGAGCAGCACGATGAAGTTGCGTAGCCACGTGCCGGCGAAGAACAGACAGCCTTTGACGAACACGTGCTCGGCAAAGAAGACGGCCTTGGCCCACGACGACATGAAGCCGACGAGCGTGTGTGCCAGCGCGCCGGCGCCGAAGCTCGCGGGCGTCAGCGCGTCACGCAGCAGGCCGAGAATAAATCCCGCCGCGGCGCTTTTCCCAGGCTCTGCCCGAATGGTGTAAATGAGCAGCGCCAGGAACAGGAAATCGGGGGCGATGCGGTCCCCACCCAGACGGCTGCGCACCGTGAATTGCAGCACGACGAGCACCGTCATGATGAAGGGATAGCGATACCGATCGGTCCGCCTCATCTTGGGGGCGCCTCGCGCGGCAAAGCGCTGTCCGGCGGCACGGTGAAGGCGTTCCGCAAGTCGGACCCCGCGGGACGAGCAGACGTCAGAATCATCACATGCGACAGCTCGGCGGGATGAATCAGGGGGCGGACGAGATAGGTGCGTCCCCACCCCTTCTCCTCGCCCGCAGGGCCGACCACCACGCCGATCGGGATGCCGCGGGGAAACACGCCGCCGAGGCCCGATGTGACGATCACCGTCCCGGCCGGTACTTGCTGGCGGTACAGCACGCCTTGCAGTTCGAGCAGCCACACACCGGGCCCTTCCGCGCCGTGCGGAGCGGCGATCCCGACGACGCTGCCGTCCGTGGCGATCGCGCTGGCGCGAAACTCGGGGTGCGCCCAGCTCAGCACCACGCTCGTATGTTCATCCACACTGGCGACGAGTCCGACCAAACCTTCAGGACTGACGACCGCCGAGAGGGGACGAACCCCTTCGCGCCTGCCTGCCGACACCACGAAACTGAGCGGATTGGTCGGTTCGGGTTGATGCAGGATCTCGGCGGAGACGTAGCCGCCGCCCAATTTCGCGCTCAGACCCAGGAGGCCGCGGAGCCGCGTGTTCTCGCTGCGCAGCTCGGGGAGGAAAGTGGCGGCGAGGGCGACGGAATCGCGCTGCGCCACGACCGCGTCGTAGCGGTAGCGCGCCGCGGCCAGCAGCTCGGTTTGGCGCTGCAGAAACAGGAATGGCGCGAGCACGCTCTGGCGCAGGCCTTGCGCGAGCGGGTCGCGCCACTGATCGGGGAGGCTCAGCGCCGCAATCGACAGCCCCACGCAGGCGACGAAGAGCAGCGTGTCGCCACGGGACGCGTAGCGATCCGTTCCGATCGCCATGCGGCTACGTGGTCAGGACGTTCCGGTACTTCTCCGGAGCGTCGAGGATCCGCCCCGCCCCACGCACCACGCAGGTCATGGGGTCCTCGTCCAGGTGAATCGGCAACCCTGTCTCCTGCTGCAGCAGCAGATCGAGCCCGCGAATCAACGCGCCCCCGCCCGTCATCACGATGCCGCGATCCACGATGTCGGACGCGAGCTCGGGCGGCGTGATCTCGAGGGCGCGACGGACCGCGTCGACGATCTGCTGAATCGGCTCCTGCACCGCCTCGCGAATCTCGCTCGAGTGCACCCGCACGATCTTCGGAATGCCCGACACGAGGTCGCGACCCTTCACTTCCATCTCGCGCTCTTCGCCGATGGGCGCCGCCGAGCCGATTTGAATCTTGATCTGCTCCGCTGTCGGCTCGCCGATCAACAGGTTGTAATTCTTGCGCATGAACTGCACGATGGCCTGATCGAGCTCATCGCCGCCGGTGCGGATCGACGTGTCGGACACGATGCCCGACAGCGCGATCACTGCGATCTCCGTCGTGCCGCCGCCGATATCGATCACCATGTTACCCGTCGGCGTTTCGACCGGGAGCCCGACGCCGATCGCCGCGGCCATCGGCTCGGCGACCATGTAGACTTCCTTGGCGCCGGCCGACTGCGCGGAGTCGCGCACGGCGCGCTTCTCCACTTCGGTGATGCCGCTCGGCACGCACACGATCACCTTGGGACGCACCCGAAAGAGATGTCGGTCGATGATCGTCTTGAGGAAAAAGCGCAGCATCTTCTCGGTCACGTCGAAGTCGGCGATGACGCCGTCCTTCAACGGACGGACGGCGAGCACGCCGTCCGGCGTCCGGCCGAGCATGCGCTTCGCTTCGAGGCCTATGCCTTTGACTTTGCCGGTTGCTTTTTCGATCGCGACGACGGAGGGTTCGTTCAACACGATCCCTTCGCCGCGGACGTAGACGAGCGTGTTAGCGGTACCAAGATCAACGGCGATTTCGTTCGCCGGGCTCCAGGCACCCATTTTGAAATTCAGCCAGCGTGGCAGCACGTGATCGTCGGTAAAAAGAGTTGGCGGGCTCTCGCGAACGCGCACAAGGTAATGAAATGCGTAACCCCAAGCAAGGATGAAGCTTGACGGCCCTTTCTCGTCCGGCTAGGCTTTCGCCCATGCGGCGCGTGACGCCCGACACAATTGCCGTGGTGGACCTCGCGGTGTGCGACCGTTGCGGGCTCTGTTTACCGCTGTGCCCGCCCGAAGCGATCCATCTCGCGCTGAATGTCCTGACCGTCGATGACGCAGCCTGCACCGGCTGTGAGAAATGTGTCGCTCCCTGCCCGGTCGGAGCCCTCGCGATGGTGGCCTATGCCTGACGTGGACGTCCTGGTCGTCGGCGCGGGGCCGGCCGGCGCCGTCGCCGCCTGGCATGCAAAACAGGCGGCCCCCGGGCTCGACGTCGTGTTGCTGGAACGCGACCGGGCGATAGGCGCACCGGTGCGCTGTGCCGAGGGGGTCGGTGATGCCGGGCTGCGGGAGTTCGCCAATCCCGACGGCGCCGACTGGGCGGCGCGGAAGATCACGAAGGTCATCTTCCAGGCGCCTGACGACACGGAGGTTGTGGTCGCCGAGCGCGGCGTGGGATGGATTCTCGACCGCACACGTTTCGATGCGCACCTCGCGGCGGAGGCGGTGGCGGCGGGCGCGCAGGTGCTCGTGGGCGCGGAGGCGACCGGCATGTCGCGCAACGGGAGGGGAGACGACCGGTGGTATGTGCGCGTGAAGGAGCGCGGCCAAGACACCGTGTATCGCGCCCGGGTCGTCATCGGCGCCGACGGCGTCGAGACGATGGTGGGCCGCTGGGCGGGGCTCGACACGCGCGTGCCGTCGCGCGACATGGAGTCGTGCGCGCAGTACGTGCTCCAGGGCATCGACTGTGATCCCGATGCGATCTACCTGCAGTTCAGCGAGGCGATCGCGCCGGGCGGCTACGCCTGGATTTTCCCCAAGGCGATCGGCGTCGCCAATGTCGGCCTCGGCCTCGTCGCACTCAAGACCGACGGCCGCAACGCGCGCCAGTACCTCGACGCGTGGGTCGCGCGGCGGTTCCCCAACGCGGCGCGCACGGGCTACACGGTCGGCGGCGTCATCGTGCACACCACGATCAAGAAGACGTATGCCGACGGCGTGTTGGTGGCGGGGGACGCGGCGCACATGATCAATCCGCTCTCGGGTGGCGGGATCACGAATGCGATGAAGGCCGGGCGGCTCGCGGGCCGCACGGCGGCGGCGGCGATTTGCGCCGGTGATACGAGCGAGCGACGCCTGTCGGCGTATCACCAGGCGTGGATGGAGCTCCTGGGCGACGACCACCTCAAGTACTACCGGATCAAGCAGGCGCTGGAGAGCGTAGACGACGCGTTCTTCGACAAGCTGGCGCGGACGGTGAACAGGATTCCGCAGGAGAAGCGGTCAATCGGCAGGATCTTTACCCACGCGTTGATCAAGCATCCGCAATTGATTCCGGTAGCGGCGCGGTTCTTCGTGTAATTGCCTGCATGAGCGTGGTGCCTACCGCGCAGCGATTCGCGAAGTGGGCGAGGGTTCTGCCAAGCGTTCCCACAACGTCGGTCCGTAAGCCAAACGGGATGGCGCCAGCGTCCCACGAATAGACCGGTATGCGGGCGAGATGGAGCGACCCTCCGCTCCCCTTTACGCCGCCGAACCCCAGCTCATAGCCGGCCGATTGGGCATGCCGAACGACACGCGCGTCGACCGCGCCAAATGGATAGGCGATCGCCCGGCCGGCGTCCGGGCCCAGGCGGGCTACGAGAATCTCACGCGAGCGCCTGAGCTCGTTCCTGAGGCCCGCATCATCCAGCCAGGTGAGGCGGCGATGGGCCGCACCGTGGGAGGCGAACGCAAAGCCCCGTGCTCGCCAGTGCTCGATCTCTGGCCAGCTCAGGTGAGGCAGCCGATTCCAGGTGTAGCGGACATCCCAGGTGTTGGCTTTCCCCACGAAATCGGTGATTAGAAACGTCGTCGCCGTGAAACCGAGGTCGGTGAGAACGGGATAGGCGTGGTCGGCGAGCGACGAGTACCCATCGTCAAACGTCAGCAGGAACGTGCGGCGTGTGGCGTGCGGCGTTGGCCCGGCGAATTCCGCGAGGGAGACCGTCTGCCAGCCCGCGCGCGCCAGCGTGGTCATTTGTCGCACGAAGACAGAGCGGCCGACTCGAGTGACGCCCAGCTCGAGGGCGCCGCCGATGCGGTGGTAACAGAGGACGGGGGGAGACGTGGTCAGTGCGGCCACATCCAGGTGAACACCGCGCAAGTGACGAGCGCGAAAATCACGCCGTCGAGCGTGGACTTCAGCGTCATGGCCCAGGACCGCCGGTACCAGATCGACATCTGCCAGAGCGCGAATGTGTACCCGAGGAATGCCGTTGTCCCCGCGAACCGACAGATCTGGCGGACCGTCGCCCCGCCCCCCCCGCCCCCCAACAACGCTGAGCCCGCAATGAATCCGGCAAACACGCTGACCACGAGGCAGTACACGAACCACTGCGACAGATTCGACGCTAGCGAGCCGGTCCACGGCGGCATAACCGTGAGCAGCAGCGCCGGCCCGCGCTTCATTTTTTCCTTGAACTCGGGCGAACGCATTTCGGCCGGATTGGCCGGCCGGGGCATCAGATAGTCGCCGGGGGGAATGCCGATGGGACGCAACGCGTCGAGCACGCGGTCTTCGTTGGGGAAGCGCGGGTAGTCGGTCTTATGCCACAGCGGGGTCATGTGGATGATGGAGCTGACGGCAAACACCGCCACCGCCGACACCAGAATCGGCAGCCACAGCGCGTGCAACGCGATCATTCAGCCTCCCGATCTTAGGGGGCGTCAATCGTAGCCTTCTTCAACGTGTCCAGCAATCATCCCGCGCGCGCCGGTTGTGACAATTCCTCGAGTGCGGCGAGCACGCCATCGGCGCCGGGATTCTTCCCGACGTCGGACAGGTAGCTCCAGCGGACCACGCCCTCGCCATCGACGACGAACAGCGCCCGCTCGGCGAATCCGTCCTGCGCGCGGTAGGCGCCGTACCTGCGGCACACCTCGCCCTTCGGCTCAAAATCGGCGAGCAGCGGGAACTCGAGACTGCGTGCCTTGGCGTAGGCCTGATGACACCACACGCCGTCCACGGAAATCCCGACGAGTTGCGCGTCGTAGCGCTGGAATTCGGACAGCACTTCGTTGAACAGCGCGAGCTCGTCCCCGCAGACGGGACTCCAATCGGCTGGGTAGAAGGCGAGGATGACGGGCCGGCCTTTCAGGTCGGCGAGGCTGAGCGTTTCCGTGGGACTCTTCTGGAGGGTGAAATCGGGGGCCCTCGTGCCGGCTGACAGAACCATAGGAGATCTCCTTTCCTTAACCCGCTGCTCCGGCCTGCTGCAGCAGCCGCGCCGGTTCGGGCGTCGCACGATCGGTCCAATAGGAATCGGTACATGCTTTGCGCGCGAGCAGCAGCGGTGTTCTTCCCTTGCCGTCTTTCGCGTTGACGTCCGCACCTCGGTCGATCAACAGCTGCACCAGATCGGGACGGCTGTTCCAGGCGGCCACATGCAGGGCGGTGCTCTCCTGCGCGATGTCGAAGTAGCCGTCTCCTTCGTAGCGCGCGTTCACCGGCACGCCTAAGTCGAGCAGGTGACGCACACCGGCTGTATTCCACGTCCCGGCGAACTCCGACAGCAGCGTGGGCCCTTGCGCCAGAAGCTCGCGCGCCAATTGCGGCTCACGTTCCCGGATCTCGCGCACTGTACTTGCGTCGTCCACGGCGCAGGCCGCGATCAGGCGATCCACGCCCTGCAGCTCAGTCGGGAAGCCGCGCTGCACGAACAATTTCAGCAGATCGCCGCGTCCCTTGCGCGCCGCCCGCTCGATCGCGGTGGCGCCGTCCTTGCGCGCGCGGGGATCGGCCCCGTGATCGAGCAGCAGCTTGATGATCTCCAGCGAATTGTTACGCGCGATCGCGTGATGAATCGCAATCCAACCGCGCTCGCGCTGATAGTTCGGGTCAGCCCCGCGGTCCAGCAAGTACTTCACCCCTTCGTAGTCGTGCCAGTCGTGCTTGCGGATCAACATCAGGGAGAGGTTTTCGGGAGTCAGCTTCCCCGTCTGGACCAACACCTTCATTGCCGCATTGACGTGCGTCTCGGGCGAATGGTAAACGGCTTCGCCATCGTTCGGGTCCGCGCCCCGCTCGACCAGCAACTGCGTGAGCTCGGCATGATGGGCCACCCCAGCCGCCCCATAGAGCGCCGTCTCGCGTTCCGGGAACTGCCCCGTCGTCCAGAATCCCGTATTAGGATCCGCCCCCGCGTCCAGCAAAGCGGTGGCAGCGCGGAGAAACCCGGGCGTCCGAGCGGGATCGAGCCGCAGGTACTTGGAGAGCCCGAGATAGTTCAGCGCGTCGCCGCCGTAGGGAGGACTCTTCGCGGTCGCGCTGCCCGGATCCTCGGCCAGAAACCGCCGCAGGGCCCGGTCGTCGCCGAGGATAGCGGCGGTGTGGATGTCACCGGATCGAAGCTCCGCGTGCCGCGACAGCAGCGCCTCGGCCTCGTCGAGCGGCCCGTGCCAAATGGCCGCCTTGATGAACGCGGAGCGCGTATCCGTCACCGCAGCACCTCGTCGCCGTCGCGCGCGTGCGACTCCATCTGCCGCTTGACCATTTCGTAATAAACACCACGCGCCCGCATCAGGTCCCCATGGGTGCCGCGCTCGATGACAGCACCATTCTCCATGAGCAAAATCAGATCGGCGCGCCGAATGGTGGACAGCCGGTGGGCGATCACGAAGGTGGTGCGGTCGGCGAGCAGGTCGGCCATCGATGCCTGAATCAGCTGCTCGCTCTCGGTGTCGAGGTTACTGGTCGCTTCGTCGAGGATGAGGATTTGCGGCGACGCCAGAATCGCGCGCCCAATGGCGAGCCGCTGTTGCTGGCCCCCCGACAGCTTCACGCCGCGTTCACCGATCCACGTCTCGTAGCCCTGCGGCAGCCGGACGATGAACTCGTGCGCATTGGCGCGCCGGGCCGCATCCTCGATCTCGGCATCGGTCGCATCATGCCGCCCGTAGGCGATGTTGTCGCGCACCGACCCATCGAACAGAAACACGTCCTGCTGCACGATCGCGAGCAAATCGCGATAGCTGCGCAGCTTCAGGTCACGGATGTCGGTGCCGTTGAGCAGCAGCCGGCCGCGCGTGGGATCGTGGAAGCGCGCGACCAGGTCGGTGACGGTCGTCTTCCCCGCCCCGCTGCGCCCGACCAGCGCCACCACCGATCCGCCCGGAACGGCGACTTGGAAGTCCCGCACGACGGGCTGTCCTTCCCGGTATTCGAACGTCACATCGTCGAAGCGGAGCTCCCGCACCAGCGCCGGTGCGGCGCGCGCGTCGGGACGGTCGGGCTTGTCGTCGTCCATCCCCAGCACCTCGAATACCCGCTCCATCGCGGCGAGCGAGCGCTGCATCTCCGAGAAGGAGTTGACGATGTTCCAGACGGGATTGAGGAGCAGGAACATGTACCACTGAAACGCCATGATATCGCCGACCGTCGCACGGCCCACGATGTTCAAGTAGCCGCCGAACCAGACGATCACGACGCTGATTCCTGCTTCCAGGAGACCCCACGACGTCCAGAGCAGCAGCTCGCGCCGGTGCGCGAACAGCTCTTTGCGCAGCACCGTATGGCGGCCCAGCATGTAGCTGATCAGCTCCTGGATCTCCTGGCGGAACGCCCGCACGACGCGAATTCCTGAAAACGCCTCGCCCACTCGCCCATCCACGATCTCGACGTCTTTGCGGACGGAGCGGTAGATCGGCCGGATCCGCCGGGCGAAGATCAAGCTCAAGACCATCACGCCGGGAATGATGGCCATCGCCGTCAACGCGAGCTGCCAATTCAGGGCGACCAGGATGCCGATGGCGATGACCAGGCGGATCACCGAAATGGCGGGCGACACGATCGCCATCTGTAACAGGCCGGTCGTGGTTTCGACGTCGCCGGTAAGACGGGACAGGATGCCGCCCGTCTTCATCTCCCAGAGCCGCGGCAGCGGCAGATGCAGCAGTCGCTCGTAGAGTGAGCGTCTGAGCGACAAGATGACGCGCACGTTGAGGAGCCGCTGGCGGTAGTCCTTGTATCCGCCGCCGACGTGCGAGAGGATGATCACCGCGAGGAATACGAGGCCCGTGAGGTTCAGGCGCGTCAGGCGGGCGGCGTTATCGAGCCCCTTGTTCAGGATCACATGGTCGACGATGTACCGAATGAACAGCGGCTCGATCATCTGCAGACCGGCGACCACCAGGGCCAGCAAAAAGACCGCACCCAGAGCATTGCGGTGCGGCCGAAGCCAACGGAGGTAGTCCCGCAGGTAGGCGCGCCGGGCGCCCTGCCGGCGGGGCACCGCGGGCGCGGGGCCACCCTCGTCCGCCTCCGCTACTTGGTCGAGGCGCCGGTGCTTATAGTCTTCGACGAACTCCTGGTAGCGCTTCCGGGAAGAACGAGCGGGGCTCACGAGACAACGTGAACCCCGCTCAAGACCTTAGTCAACTGTGTTACTTGCCGAGATCGTTGAGCACCGCAATTAACAACCGGACCTTGGGCTGGTCGGTGGACGCCTGGGCATCGGTGCTCAACTGTGTGGAGAGCTGGGTCAGGGCAGCGTGCCGAGCTTGTCCGGACGCCTGTTCGGCGCGCGACAGGGCATCACGCGTGGCGGTGATCCGGGCCGGAGAGAGGCCGTTAGACCGCGCCAGTTGATCGACATAGGCCCGCGCCACGACAAAGCTCGCCGGCCAGACCAACTGCTGCTGGTCCTGCGCGTTCAGGTAGTCGAAATGATTCAGCTTCGCGGCGTCGATCTCATTCTGCGACAGCAACGGACTGGCTGTCAGCTCGAAAATATCGAGGCCACGCGCGATCTCGGAGCTGATGATGTAGCCGTTGTACCAGTATGCCGACCATGAACCCGCGCCGAGCAGCTTGGTCGAATCCATCGGGCCGCGGTCGAAGAACGCAATTTCCTTGGGGTGCGATGGATCGGTCCAGTCGAACACCGAGACCCCGCCCTGATACCACCCCTGCGCCATGATGTCGCGGCCCGGTACCGGAATCAGGGTGCCGTTGTGGGCGACGCAGTTCTCGTTCGCGGTCTGTGCGACGGGAAGCTTGTAGTAGCTCTTGAACGTCAGCGTGTTGCCGGAGCGCGTGAAGATTGCGTCCGCTCCCCACTCGGGCTTGTCGGTCGCGCGGCAGCGCGGCTGCAGACCGCCGCCCCACTCGTCGGTAAAGAGAATCTTCGACCCGTCATTGTTGAACGTGGCCGAGTGCCAGAACGAGAAGTTCGAGTCCGACACCGCGCCGATTCGCTGCGGGTTGGCGGCATTGCGGATGTCGAGCAACAATCCGTAGCCGCCGCAGGCGCCGCCCGCGAGACCGATCGCCGGATACACCGTGATGTCATGGCACTGCGACGGCCCCGGACGCGGGGTTCCGGGCGGCCGCGGCGGCCCCTGGACGAGCCGGTCGACGATATCCTGCATGGCCGCCTTCAGCGCGGTGCTATCGGCCGCCGTGGGCGCGCCGGTCCCGCCGCGCGCCTTCACGATGCTGTCGAGCCGCGGGTTCGTGAATCCCGGCCCGAGCACGATGTCCATCCCGTTGATCTTCGCGGTAAATCCACCCGCAGCGCGCACCGAATCGGCAACGTGCGCCGCATGCGCGATGTCCTCGGGCGCTTCCTTGTGGCTCTGGACAAAGACCAGGTCCTGGAAGATGCGTGGCGAGCTCACGATGTGCGCCTGCTCGGGGTGCGCGAGCGGGACCTGAATTACCTCGATGCGAAACAGCGCCGTGTTCGGATTCGAATCGGGCTGCGCGGCCGAGCAGCCGGCGAGCTCGTTGGGCGAGCGGACCGGGGCCGAGCCGGACACGTAGATGTACACGTTGTCGGTATCACCGGGTTGCGTCACGACGGTATGCGTGTGCGATCCGCGGCACGTCTG
>DATGVC010000291.1:0-5859 GCA_035300745.1 Gemmatimonadales bacterium
CGCGGCGCGGCAGGACGTCGGCTTCTACGTGGAGGAAGCGAAACGCGCGCGCGGCACGGTGCTCGAGGTTGGCTGCGGCACCGGCCGCATCCTGCTCCCAATCGCGCGGGCCGGCTGCTCGATCGTCGGAGTGGACAGCTCCCGCCAGATGCTCGAGCGGTGCCGCGCCAAGCTCGCCGGCGAGCCGGCGCGGTGCAGGGGCGCGTCAGACTCGTGCTGCGGGAAATGCGGGACCTCACGCTCGGCGCGACGTACGCGCTGATCATCGCGCCCTTTCGCGTTCTCCAGCATCTCACGACCGTCGACGATCAACTGCGCTGCCTCGAGGTCATCGCGCGTGATCTCGCGCCCAACGGGCGATTGGTGTTCGACGTGTTCAATCCCGCCTTTGCGAAACTGGTGGAGGCCGACGGCATCGAACGGGAGGATACGCCGGAGCAGCGGCTCCCCGACGGGCGCACATTCCGGCGAGCGTGGCGCGTCGCGCGCGTACGATGGATCGATCAGGTGAGCGAATCGGAGCTGATCTACTACGTCGACGGCAAGCGCTACGTGCAGGCCTTCGAGATGCGCTGGTACCTGGCGGCCGAGCTGCGGCATGTGCTCGCGCGCGCCGGCTTCCGCGTGCGCGAAATGTACGGCGACTTTGAGCGCGGGCCGGTCGTGGACGGTTGCCCGGAGCTTGTGGTGGTGGCGGAAAACGCCGGCTAGAGGTGGGTGTCCGTTAGGGCTGGATTTCCGTCAGCGTAATCACGTTCGGGCGGGCGTTGACGACGTGCTGGCGCAGAGTGTAGCCGCCCGCGTTCGACTGCACGGTGACATTGCCCGGCGCGACGTTCGCGATGTACGCGACGCCATCGACCGACGTCGACGTTGCAGTTGAGCTGGGAAGCCCGCCCACGTTGTAGCGCACGGTCCCGGCCGGTGTGCTCGTGACCGTCGCGCCTGCGATCGCCGTCCCCGCGCAATTCTTCACGACCACACCGATGAAGCCATCGCCCGCGACCGGTGTGACGCCCGCCGAGGACGCGAGCAAGGAGAACTCCGAGCTCGTGACCATGAGCACATTTTTGGTCGCGTCGCCCGCGAGCGGAACGGCCGGGTAGGCGTAGGTGTCGATGTGATGCGAGCTGTCGGTCACACGGAGATAGCCGTCGACCGGCGTTCCTCTGCTCGTGATCGCGAGCGCGTAGTTGCCTGGCGTGTTCGTCATCGCGGACGCGAGCGTCGTCGTGTCGCCCGTCCGGAACGCGACCACGGAAGCTCCGTGCACGGGCGTCGGTGAGAGGACGTTGGAGGTGACCTGCCCGGTGATGTTGATGAGCGGCGGAGCTGTCGTGGGAAGTGCTTGGCCGATGCACTCGAAGCCCGCGGCCGGGCCTGAGGAGCTGCTGCCGCACGCTGCAAGGGCCGCGATGAGCGCAAGGGGAAGAGCATGAAGTCCACGGTGCATGAGCCAAATCTACCCAAAAAAAGCATCTTAGTGAGCATGAATGAGAGCCCCACCCGTGTCGAAGCGTTCAGCGACGGCGTCTTCGCCATCGCGATCACGCTGCTGATTCTCGAGATCCGCGTTCCGCACGGCGATCACGGCCTGTGGGCCGGGCTGCTCGCGCTGTGGCCCTCGTACGTCGCGTTCCTGATGAGCTTCATCGTCATTCTGATCATGTGGGTGAACCACCACGAGCTGCTGCGCATGGTGCAGGGCGTCAACTATCCGTTTCTGTTCGCCAATGGCTTCCTGCTCCTGACCGTGACGTTCGTACCGTTCCCCACGGCGGTGCTCGCGCAGAACCTTGCGACCCCCGAGGCGACAGCGGCAGTCGCCTTCTACTGCACGACATTCTTCGCGCAGGCCATTGGGTGGAACGTATTGTTCGCGACCATCGTGCGCGGCGGGTTGCTGCGCGCGGAGGTAACCGCCGAGACCGTAAGCAACGTGCGTCGAGCCTACTACGTAGGTGTACTGGTCTACGCGGCGGCCACCGGGCTCGCGTTCATCCGGCCGGTGCTCGGCCTGCTTCTCAACATCTCACTGTGGGTCGTATGGATCAGACTCGGCTATCGCGCGGAATCTTCGGCGGCGCGCTAGCGGCGCTGTTGCAACGCCGCCACGCTTCCGAAACTCTCACCGCCCGAATTCCCTAGCAGCTTTGCGCATGGACTTTGCAACGCTCCTCTGGACATCCCCCCAGAGGAGCTGCGATGCGTTCGTACATCTTCTTGGTCGTCTGCGCCGGATTGCTCGCGACCGCCTGCAACAGTGTCGAGCGGACGACCGCCGGTCCTATGCCCTCGTTTGCCTCGACCGGCAACCTTCCCGATCTCAATGGCCTGCCGGATCTCACCGTCGACGCCAAGAAGCTGGCCCACTCCTGGCTCATCCGGGTCGAAGACGCGAGCCAGTGCAGCATCATCGAAGGTGGCGTCAGCCCGGGCACGCACAGCGTACTGCGCTTCACGGCCACGACGCCGAACATCGGCACGGCGGACGTGTTCGTGGGCGATCCGTTGCCGCATGTCGCGGCCAATGACGGCATGTTCGAGTATGCCCTCTGCCACGATCACTTCCATTTCCGCCATTACGCGACCTATGCGCTGATCTCGGTGACCACGGGTGCGACCGTCCAGGCCGCCAAGCGCGGCTTCTGCATGGTGGACGTCACGCCCGCGGCCGGCCCCGACGGCCCGCCGCCGGGCAAGCGCACCTACGACAGCTGCGGCACCCGCTCGTCACCCGGTTTTCAGGGGATCAGCGCGGGCTGGGCGGACTCCTACAATCGCGTGCTCGACGGACAGTTTTTCGTGCTCGACGAACCCGCTGCGCCCGTCCCGCCGGGCGAGTACATCCTGCGCGTCACCGTGAATCCGGCATTTGTCTGCGGTGACGGCGACGCGGCGCGGCCGCGCGACCCGGACGGCTTCTGTCACATGTTCCGCGAGAGCGATTACACGAACAACGTGGGCGAGGCGGACATCACGATTCCGAGTGATGTGCACACGGCCACGGGTCCGGGATTGTCGGATGCGCTGTCGCCCGCGGAATTGACGGCGATCATGACGAAGACTCAGTCGCACTGACACCACAGAGTGTCGCGCGACTCCTGACGCATCGTCACGACATTAAGCCGGTGTCGAGCACGCGAGTGCTGGCACCGGCTTTGCTCTTTCTCCTCGCGGAGTCCGTGTAGCGCGCTCGCAACATGCACATCGAAAGGAATGGGACGCTCTCATGAACAAAGCGAGACATTTCTCGCTGGCGCTCTGTGCAGTCGCCGCGGTGCTGGTCGCCGCGGCGTGCCAGGATGCCGCGAGTCCGCAACGCACCATCACCGCCGGTATCACGCCACCGCCGAAGGGCGGCGGCTCCTGCGCCAACTTCCGTCTCACCGGCGGCGGCCGCGTCGACAAGCCCGAGCCGCTCCTCGGCAAGAACACGCCCGACTCTCACGATTTCGCAACGTTCGGGTTCCAGGCCAGGCCAACCGGTTGCCCGAGCACCGATGGCAGCGGCAACCTCGAGTGGAACGAGCACAACCCCGCCGCGTACGGCGGCGGCTTCGCCTTCCACGGGACTGTGACGTTCTTCACGACGCCGCTCGATGAGACGGCGGGAACGACGGGATGTGGGCGGTTCGGCGGGTTCGGCCGCATCAACCCGAAGAACGGCAGCACGACGCAACTCGTCCCGTTCCAGGTGTTCCACGCGTGTGATGTGGCGGAGCCCGGTGTCGGCAAGGATCACATCTTCATCGCCATCGGCCCGATTGGCGATGGTGGTCCGACCTACCAGCGCCACAGCCTCCTCTCGGGAGGCAACATCCAGTGGCACAAACTCACCGGCAACTAATCGAGCTCTCGAGGAAAACGACCATGACTCTCAAGATTCTCGCGGCGCTCACCCTCCTCGCTGGAGCGGTGCAGGCCCAAAGCGTGACCGGCAAGGCGTTCGGGACCTACGTGAACGTCGCCGGCATCGTCTCGCAGTCGCCGATAGCGACGCTGCCCTCGACGGGCGGCATGGCGACCGGACAGGCCGACGCGTTCGGCGTCGCCGGCTCCGTAGATGCATCACAGCTCAACGCCGTGACCACCGGCGCCGTGGATAACAAGCAGACGGGTGCGCAGAGTACGTCCGAAGTGGAAGGCGTGAGCGCAGCGGCCGGTGCGATCACCGCTGACATCGTCACCGCCGTGGCCACGAGCTATTTCGGCCAATTCATCGGCGGCAGCGACGCGACCGGTTCCGGTTTCACGAACCTCGCCGTGAATCGCGTGCCCGTGACCGACGAGGTCGCCCCCAATACCCGGGTGAATCTCCCTGGCGTTGGCTACGCAATTCTCAACGAGCAGATCCCGACGGGCGACGGCGTGACGTCGTGGGGCATGACGGTGAACATGATTCACGTCGTGCTGCAAGACGTACTCGGCCTCACGACCGGCGAGATCATCATCGGGTCGGCGAGCAGTAGCGTCTCGAAGTAGACGTCGGTAACGACGGTAAAGGAAGGTAAGGGACGGTAAGGATGGTGTTGACCTTTACCGTCCCTTACCGTCTCTTCCCGTCCCTTACCGTCTTTCTTGAAGGATTGCCGATGCCTACCCCAGTCGTTTTCATCCACGGACTCTGGCTCCACGCTGATTCCTGGAAGCCATGGATCGAGCTGTTCCGCGCCGCCGGTTACGATCCGATCGCTCCCGGCTGGCCCGGCGACTCTGCGACGGTAGCGGAGTCGAACGCGCATCCCGAGCGGATTGCCAACGTGGGTATCGACGACGTCGTCGATCACTACGCGCAGATCATGCGTACGCTACCGGCGAAGCCGATCGTCATCGGCCACTCCTTCGGGGGTCTGGTCGCACAGAAACTGCTGGGCCTGGGCCTGGCGTCGGCGGCCGTGGCGCTCGATCCGGCGCAGATCCGCGGCGTGCTGCCCCTGCCGCTCGCGCAGCTCAAGAGCGCATTTCCGGTTCTGGGCAATCCCTTCAACTACACGAAAGCGGTGTCGCAGACGCCGAAGCAGTTCTACTTCGGCTTCGGCAATGCGGTATCGGAGCAGGAGTCGAACGCGCTGCATGCGAAGTACCACATCCCGGCGCCGGGCAAGCCGCTGTTCCAGGCCGCGCTCGCGAACTTCCTCCCGAATACGCCGGCGAAAGTGAACACGAAGGCGACGCGCGGGCCGCTGCTCATCACCGGCGGCGGCAAGGATCATACGGTGCCGGAAGTCGTCTCGCGCGCGGCCTACAAGCTCTATCGCAAAGCGCCGAGTGTGACGGAGTACACGGTGTTCCCCGACCGTGGCCATTCGCTGACCGTCGACAGCGGCTGGAAAGAAGTCGCGAACGCGTCCCTGACGTGGCTGAAGGGCAAGGGATTGTAGATTCCGTTCATGAACAAGCCACTCTTGCTCGCCGCGGGGCTCGTGCTTGTCTCGGGCGCGCTGTCCGCCCAGGCTCCCGGCCACTTCCCGCCCGATTCGCTCATCAACGTCAAAGTCATTCCGAAGAACACGCCTGTCATGCAAGTCATCGGCATGATGCGCAACTTCGCCGGCGCGCTCGGCGTGCGCTGCCACTTCTGCCACGTGGGGCAGGAAGGGATGCCACTGGGACAATTCGATTTCGCAAAAGATGAGAAACGCACCAAGCTGACGGCGCGGCAGATGATGCGCATGGTCGAAGAGATCAACCGGCGGCTCGATACGCTGCCCGAGCACGCGCAGATGACCAGCCACGTCGAGGTGACGTGCAATACGTGCCACCGCGGCGTCAGCCGGCCGATGCCGCTCGAGCAGCTGATTCAGGAGACGGCGCAGACGGCGGGTATCGACTCCGCGACGCGCGCCTACCGCGCGC
>DATGVC010000292.1:0-3442 GCA_035300745.1 Gemmatimonadales bacterium
CACGGTGCGCGGCTCGTCATCCCAATTCAGCAGTGCGAGCGTCCACCAGTGGGGTGCGCCTTCGACGATCCACGTGGACGCCGGCCGGTCGCGTGTGAAGCTCCACAGCCCTCCAGGTCCACCGGTGTCTGTCACGTGCACGGCCAGCAGGTTGTCCCCGCCCCAGTTCAGCTCCGTCGCTGGTACGGCGTAGCGGCGATAGGTGCGCCATCCGCTGGTGCCCCCAACCTTCACACCGTTGATGAAAGTCTCGTCCACGTCATCCACCTTGCCGAGATCGAGATGCACCGTGTCTGGAGCGTTGGAAGCCGCCGGCAACGTGAAATGCGTGCGATACCAAGCGGATCCATCGTAATCGGGATGACCCGCTTGCTCCCAGTTCAACGGTACCGGAATCGTCTCCCACGTTTCGTCGTCGTAGCCGCGTACGCGGTAGCGCGGGTCGTCGCCGGTGCGAAAACGCCACGGCCCGCGTAACCGGACGACGGTATTGCCGACGCTGATTCCCGGCGCAATCTCCGGCTCCTCACTTTGCGTCCCGACGGGACGCGGCGCCGACGTCGTCCGCGCGGCGACTGGGATCGTCTTCTGCAGCAGAGGCAACCGCTCGGCCGGAAGCTTCGGGAGATTGTCCGAGAAGATGCTCATCCCGCCGGACATCGCGACGACGGATGCCCACACGCGCGCCTCATCGAGGGTAAGCGGCGGCCGCACCACGAGGCAATCGGGATCGTTGAGCCAGACCGACCGGTGATAGAAGCTGCGCAGCCCGGCCGCCCGCGCCGGTGACTGGATGCCGTTCCAACTCGCGTCGACGTCGTCACCAATCCGCATGCCGTTTACCAAGCCGGCGGCATGCTGCAGCGGCGCCCCACACCCGAGCAGAAATGCCTCCGTGCCGAGCCCTTCACGCAGCGCGGCGAGGCCGTTGCGATAGGCTTCGGCGCGGGTCAGGCCGCCGTAGTGGGTCACGCCGCCCGTCGCCCATTCCAGAAAGTCGATTTTCAGATAGTCGTAACCCCACTCGCGCACCACACGGCGCGCCAGATCGTACAGCCATTGCTGCACGCCGGGGTGCGCGCCATCGAGAGCGAAAATCCGGCCGCCCCATGGCTCGCGTGTGTCCATGACGAGAGGTGCCCCCTCGGGCGACGGGGGGGGACCCTTGAGGAGCCAGGTCGGATTTGCTCTCGCCACGTCCGATTGCTCGGCGACGGCAAAGGGCGCGATCCACAGGCCTGCCTGAAAGCCCGCCGCGTGAACGCGATCCGTCAGCCAGCGGTGGCCATGTGGGAACTTGGCATTCGTGTCCCAATCACCGGCGGCGCGCTGGTAGCCGTCGTCGAGCTGGATGTAGCGAAAGAAGCGCCGATCGAAGTGTGCTGCGCAGAATTCGACATTAGCGAGTAGATCTGCTTCAGTGACACCCGCGCCGAGCTCATACCACGAGCACCAACCCGTAGGTACTGTCAGCGCGGTGACACGTTCGCGGTCCACAGATGATGCAGGTGTGGCGGCGGCGCTCAGCGCGTCGAGACCATCGCCGGAGGGGAGATAGGCGATCCGCAGGGTCGCGCCATCGCCGTCGGGCCGGACTGGCCGCGCAGGCCGCCACTCGCTCACAGCATCTAAGCCACCGTCGGCAGCCAACTTGACCGTTCCTTCGCCAGCCTCGCCCGGGTCCCACACGGCGCCGATGCCGTGTCCTGCACGAGTCAGCCCGATTGCGCCAAAGCTGGTGGCGTCTGCCGGCAGCGGCGTCACGTGGCATGTGCTCCACGATTGGTACCCACTCACGAGCGCAATGAGAGGACCGTCACCAGGAAGCACCTGTGGCTCAGAAGTTGCGAAGAACCGTACAGCGCGGATCGTAGCGAGCACGCGATCGGGATAGACGGTGACGGTGATCGCGCCGCGTGCAACGGAGTCCAGGGCAAAGAATTCCGCCTCGATCCAGACGCTGCCGGATGCGGTACCCGCCGGAGCCTGGGGGGGGGTTCGTCCCCGGATCACCAGGGACTCGCCGCCGGGTGGGCGGCGGTTCCCCACGCTGACGTCTTGCAAGTCGGCCAGGGTAGCGAGCGTATCGCCGATCCAGACGCCCAACGCTGCATTTCGCAGCAACGGGACGGACCGGTCGGGACCGTTGTACCACAGCGAGAGGCGACGCTGGTCGTCGAGATCGAAACGCAGGTTTCCGAGCGCTCGCAGCGGGCGAGGGCGCCGGACGGGCAACAAAGCGGCCGCACCAGTCAGGAGCATGAACGTGCGACGGTCCATGATACCAATGTTGGTTGCGCTGGGAGCTTTGTCTACGACGCTCGCCGCGCAATCGGATACAGCGCACTCGCATAGGGGCCCGAACGCGATCGGCTTCGGTTTCGTGGCGACACTCGGCGCGAACTGGCAGATCGAATCGGCCGAGATCGGTTACGTACGGCGGCCCTCACACGGCCTCGCTGCGATAGGCCTCGCCGGTCGCGTGGGCACCTTCATTAACGAGAGCACGATGCTGGGCGGCAACCAGGGAATCGTGTTCGCCGCAGCACTGTCCGCTCGGACACACATGAAGTCCATCGCGCAGCTCGGGGCCGAGGAACACGGCACCGGGATCGGGTTCGACGTGACTTTCGAGCTCAGCGGTTACACCGCTGCACGCTCGCCGATGGCGCTGGGCTCCCACTGGGTCGGTGTCTCCGTGCTGCCTGCATTCAGCGTGGGCGACGGCAGCTCCCCGCACTTCGGCATTGTGATCGGCCCCACTGCCTTCTTCAGTGGCGGGAAGCCAGTTCTGCGTGGTCTGCTCGCGTTCCGTGGTGAGGCGCCGCTGGCGCGCCGGGAGCGGCATCCCTAGGTTAGCGACCTTATGGTCGCGCCGACGCTGACCTCGGACCATCCGGGTCTCGAGATCCTCGCCGAAGTCGCTAAAGTGCTGGCTGCCGGGCCCCCTGCCGAAGAGGGGCTGGCGGGGCTCGTCGGCGTGTTGCGCCGCGGTCTCGCGCTGCGCCGGTGCCGGCTCTGGCTGCGCTCTGCGGACGGCTCCCGGTTTGTCCCCATCACCAGTCCCGAGGACGAAGCGCTGCTGCCCGGGTTTACCGCCGGCGTCGCCGGCTGGGTGGCCGACGGCGCGCACCGCGAGTCGGTGCCCGGCGGCACGTTGCTGCGGCTTCCCCTGATTCACGAGGACGAAGCCCTCGGCTGTTTCGAGATCATCATTCCGCAGGGCCGCCATGAGCGCATGGCGCACGACGTACTGGTCGTCGTGGCGCAGATGCTGGCGCCGGTTCTCGCGGCGACCGAACTGTCCCAGGACCTCGCCTCGGAGGTCGCCCTCCGCACGCGCGAGCTTGAAGCCCAGCGCAACTTCGCCGCGCGCATCATCGACTCCCTTCCGGTCGGCCTGTACGTGATCGATCGGGGCTATCGCATCCGGGCGTGGAAC
>DATGVC010000293.1:0-2255 GCA_035300745.1 Gemmatimonadales bacterium
CGCGACCACGGGGAGCGTCCACACCACGGCCGACGCTCGAGAGCGCGAGCAGTGCGGCGCTCGCCGCAGCGATGGCGATGCAGGACGCCGACGTGACGCCCACCGCGGCGCAAGTCGCCGCGTGTCAACGAGCGCGCACTCGAGCTCGTCTTGTGCTGGCGCGGTGGTCGCGTCTGAAAGCTCAGCGGCGTTGACTAGGCCGCACGCCACCGGCGTGTGACCTCGAGCCCCGAGATACACGCCGACAGCCACAGCATTCCGGCTCCGTAGCCGCCCACCACGTCGCTGAAGTAGTGCGCGCCGAGGTAGAGCCGACTCACGCCGATCGCCAGGACCAGGATCGCGGCAGCACCAATGATCGCGACTCGCGCGCCAGGGCTGCGGGGGGAGGGCCCGAGCAGCACCAGCACGTAGGCCAGCATGCCGTAGCCAATGAGCGAGCCCATGGCGTGACCGCTGGGAAAACTCCAGCTGTGATAGACGCCCATCGGCACGGTAAGGGGACGCGGACGATGGATCGCATGTTTGAGCACGGTATTGAGGAGGCTGCCTCCGAGGAATGCGGTAACCCAACCTTGCAGCAGGAGGCCCTGCCTCCGGATCCCGAGACTGACGGCCACGCCAAGCGCCAGGATGATCATCACGAGCGGCGACCCCAGCGCGCTGATCGCGCGGAATACCTGGTCCCCTGCAGCTCCGCGATGCGCCTGCAACCAATTGAGCAGCGTGAGATCGAACTGCGTAATTGGGTCGTGGTGGATGACGTCTTCCGTCACGCCGAGAAGGATCCACAACCCGACGCCGCTGATCAGGAACCCGATGGTGAGATGGAGTCCGAGGTATTCGCCGCGCGCGAATCGTGCGGTGATAAAAGTCCAGACGCGTGCGTAGCGGACTTTGAATCGCTCGAGCAACATTGTCCTCGTGGTTGGTGGGTGCGGCGAGCAATTCTACCGGACCAAGCTTACGGCAGCCTTACAGTCGTCAGCGAAGTGAAACAACGCGCCGCCGCGCACGCGCGTAGAATAAAGGTATGCACTCCCCGACTACAACTGAGGATGATATGAACAAACCGGCATTCCTGGCATTGGCATTCCTCACCACCGCTGTCCTCTCCCCGTCCGTGAGTCCCGCGCAAGCCTTCAAAGTCGCCAAGTACAGCATCGGCGGCGACGGCGGCACCGACTACTTGACCGCCGAGCCCGGCACTGGACGCGTGTTCGTGTCGCGCAGCACGCACGTGATAGTGATCGACGGCGCCACAGGCAAAGTGATCGGTGACATCCCCGACACGCCCCGCAACCACGGCATCGCGTTGGCCCCCAAATCGGGGCATGGGTTCATCACCAGCGCCGGCGATTCCACCGTGACGATGTTCGATGTCACGAGCCTCGCGGTGATCAAGAAGATCAAGGTTCCCACCGGCGGCCTCGACGGCATCATGTATGACGACTTCTCCGACCGCATCGTTCTCACGAATCACAGCCGTCCGGCCGGCACCGTCGTCGCGATCGACCCAAAGAGCGGCGACATCGTCGCCACGGTGCAGCTCGAGGACGACTCGCCGGAGGGCGCGGCCAGCGACGGCAAGGGAAAGATCTTCGTCAACAACGAGGGCAAGAACACCATCCAGGTGATCGATGAACGGACGATGACGCCGGTCGCGTCGTGGCCGCTCGCGCCGTGTGAGGGCCCGACGGGCATCGCCTACGATCGCGCCACCGATCGCATCTTCGCCGGGTGCGGCAAGACGTCGGTCGTGGTGGATGCAAAGACGGGCAAGGTCGTCGCCACGATCGCCAATGGTGACGGGGTCGACGCGCTGGGATGGGATCCGTTGCAGAAGCTGATCTACATCCCCGCCGGGCGGGACAGCAACGTCACCGTCGTGCGCCAAGATTCACCCGACAAGTACACGGTGGTCGCGACCGTCCCCACAATGCGCGGAGCCAAGACCATCTCGGTGGACACGCAGAAGCATGTGGCGTATCTGTTCCAGCCCGAATACGGTCCGCTGCCCCCGGGCACGCCGCCGCCGCAGCCGGGTCAGCGTCCGCCGAGAGGTCCGGTCATCGGGGCGTGGTTCTTCGCCATCAGTCATTGATCAGGTGGTGATGCCACCCGGGAGAATGCTCTTCGATCCGTACTTCTTCCGCACTTGATCGATGGCTTGGGATAACCCGCGGTCGCGGTCGGTCTCGCCAGACGCGCTGATCAGCGTGAGCTGATCGGTCGTCGGCGAGGCCGCCAGACCT
>DATGVC010000294.1:0-2496 GCA_035300745.1 Gemmatimonadales bacterium
TGCTCGACGAGCCCACCGCTTCGCTCGATCCGGCCGGAACCCAGCGCATCGAGGAGCTGTGCCACGCGCTGAAGCGGCTCTACACAATCGTGATCGTGACGCACAACATGCAGCAGGCGGCGCGCGTGTCCGATTATACGGCCTTCATGTATCTCGGCAGTCTGATCGAGGTGGGCCGCACGGACGAGCTCTTCACGAAGCCGAAAGTTGAGCAGACGGAAGCGTATATCACCGGGCGGTTCGGTTGAAAGCGACTGCCCTCGAGTCGCACGCGTACAGCTTCTGGTACGGCCCCACCCAGGCGCTGTCCGACGTGAGCTGCGTCATTCCGCGCAACGCGATCACGGCGCTGATCGGGCCGTCGGGTTGCGGCAAAACGACGTTTCTGCGATCGATCAACCGGCTGCACGACCTCACGCCCGGTGCCAGGC
The DNA here is from genome assembly GCA_035300745.1 of Gemmatimonadales bacterium. Lineage (GTDB taxonomy): Bacteria > Gemmatimonadota > Gemmatimonadetes > Gemmatimonadales > GWC2-71-9 > 20CM-2-65-7. The sequence goes on from DATGVC010000294.1 coordinate 432, forward strand.
ACCAAGGCGATATCGTGCTCGACGGCGTCTCGATTTTCGCGCCCGGAACCGATGTCGTGGCACTGCGGCGCCGCATCGGGATGGTGTTCCAGCGCCCCAACCCGTTTCCAAAGCCGGTCTACGACAACGTGGCCTACGGCCCACGACTGAACGGCGTCGCGCCGGCACGCGAGCTTCCCGATCGGGTCGAGCGCGCCCTGCGTCAAGCGGCGTTGTGGGACGAGGTATCCGACCGGCTGCGCGAACCGGGCACCGCGCTCTCCGGCGGGCAGCAGCAGCGGCTGTGCATCGCGCGCGCGCTGGCAAACGAGCCGGAGGTGCTGTTGATGGACGAACCCTGCTCGGCGCTCGATCCGATCGCGACGCAGCGCATCGAGGAGCTGCTGGTCGAACTCAAAAAGACCTACACTATCGTTATAGTGACGCATAACATGCAGCAGGCCGCACGGGTCTCGGACTACACTGGGTTCTTCTACGTGGGTCACCTCGTGGAGTTCGGCACGACGCAGCAGGTCTTTACGCGGCCGACCGACGAGCGGACGGAAGCCTACATCACGGGAAGGTTCGGATGAACGCGCCAGCGACGAGTCATCGGCATTTTCACGACGAGCTGTCGGAGCTCAAAGTCGCGCTCCTGAACATGTCGGGCGAGGCGCAGGCGGCACTCGCGTCGGCGGTCGATGCCGTGCTGCAACGGGACGGCGACAAGGCCCGCGACGTCATCGCGGGCGACCGCGAGATCGACCATCTCGAGCTGGAGGTCGAGGAAACGGTGATCCGACTGCTGGCAACCCAGCAGCCGATGGCCCGCGATCTTCGCTTCCTCACGGCCGCGATGAAAATCTCCAACGATCTGGAGCGCGTCGGCGATCACGCCGTCAACATCGCGCAGTCGGCGGAGCGGCTGCTCGCCAGCCGGCCGATCGTTCCGGAGCCCGAGCTCCTCGAGATGGCGCGGCAGGCGCGCACGATGCTCGCTGATGCGCTCGACGCGTTCGTGCGCGGCGACGCGCAGGCCGGCCGCGCGATCTGCCGCCGCGACGACAGCGTGGATGCGTTGCACGCGTCGATGTTCCGGATCCTGTTGACGCACATGATGGAAGATCCGCACATCATTGGCACGGCGATGGAGCTATTTCTGGTGAGCCGAAACCTCGAGCGGGTGGCGGACCTCGCCACGAACATCGCCGAGGACGTGGTTTTCCTGGTCGAGGGCAAGTCGATCAAGCACCACTCCGAGGATCAGCCGAACGTGCGGTAGCGGTAATACGATTCGGGCTGCGTCGGGCGACGGCGCAACACCTCTTCTGAGGCAAAGAGCCGGACCAGGACCAGCCCCGCGATGAAGCCGCCCACGTGCGCGAAGAACGCGACGCCGCCCTTATCGATCTCGCTGAGACTACCCAGCCCGCTGAGCAGCTGAATCAATGCCCAGTAGCCGAGCATAACCCAGGCTGGAAGTGCGACCGTCGTGATGTAGATCGGCAAGATGATCAGCGTGTGCACGCGGACTCTGGGATAGAGCAACAGGTACGCGCCCAGGACTCCGCTGATCGCTCCCGATGCGCCCACCATGGGAACGACCGAGTGGGGACTGACGAACGTCTGCGTGGCGGCCGCGACGATCCCGCACAGGAGATAGAAGATCAGGAACTTCCCGTGCCCCGTCACATCCTCGATGTTGTTTCCGAAGACCCAGAGAAACAGCATGTTGCCGATCAGGTGGAACCAGCCGCCGTGCATGAACATCGATGTGATCACGGTCCAGTACTTCGGCACGGCGTCTACCACACACATCACACCGGGCGCGAGCGCCACTCCGCTCCCGGGCCGGACGCTCTGCGTGATCTCGCCCGGAATTAGGCCCAGGTCGCAGACCGACCGGGCCAGCGGCCCCTGCGCCCCCGCCCCCTGCAGAAGAAGGAAAGCGAGCACGTTCGCGATGATGATGGAGACGGTGATGACAGCGGGGCGTTCGGTGGGGTTCTCATCCTTGTACGGAAACATGAGGCGGAATTTAGACGGTTAAGCGGTTGAGCGGGTTAGGCGTTTAGAATTTGAACCA
>DATGVC010000295.1:0-6040 GCA_035300745.1 Gemmatimonadales bacterium
CTGCAGGGGATGTGCCTCGTGAATCATGCCGAGGCGCACTTCATGCGCGAGCGCTACGACCAGGCGCGCCGTATGGCGGAGGCCGCGCTCGCGATTTTCGATCAGCTCGATTCCCGCGCCGATAAGTCCGAAGCCTACAAGGTGATCGGCATGGTGTACCGCGAGACCGGGCGGCCGGCGCTCGCCGAATCGCGGCTGCGCACGGCGATCGAGCTGGCCGTCAGCGCCGGCTCGGTCCTGAACGAAGCAGAAGCCGCTCGCGAGCTCGCACTGCTGATGCAGGCGATGGGCCGCAACCAGGACGCGCTCACACTGCTCAACACCGCGCACCGCCTGTTCGGCCGGCTGGACGCGCGCGTCGACCTGGTGCACGTCGGCGGCAAGGTTTCGGAGCTCGAGACCACCTACTTCGACGTGGTGCGCGACTGGGGGCAGTCGATCGAATCCGCGGACAGCTACACGTTCGGCCATTGCGAGCGCGTCGCACAGCGCGCCCTCGCCGTCGCGCGCTGGCTGGTGCTCGATGATACCGCCCAGACCGCGATCCGCCTCGGCGCCTATCTCCACGACCTGGGGAAGGTGCGGGTGCCGCACGAGATCCTGAATAAGCCGGGCCCGTTGACGCGCGAGGAGTTCGAGACCGTGCAGATGCATCCGATCTGGGGTCTCGAGTTGCTCGCGGCCGTCGAATTTCCCTGGGACTTGAAGCCGATCATCCGCTGGCACCACGAGCGCTACGACGGGACGGGCTATCCCGACCGCCTGCGCGGCGACGAGATCCCGGTCGCGGCGCAGATCGTGGGCATCGTGGACGTCTACGACGCGTTGACGACGGCCCGCTCGTACCGGCCCGCGGTGTCACATGAAGCTGCGATGGCGGAGATCGAACGGTGTCGGGGGTGGTGGTCGGAGTCGGTGTATGAGGCGTTCGTGGGATCCCACTCTGAAAAGTGGGCCCAGCAAGGCACTGCGCTTCAAGCGCACTGATTCTACAACAGCAGAGCTTCTACTCTATAGGCGTGCACCTTTTTCGCACGCAGTGACCATCCGAACACCGTAAACCTGCCATCCTGAGACGCGACGAGCGCGAGCGAGTCGCGCTGCTCGTGCACGAACTGCGCTGCTGACAGATGCCGCGTGCCGCCCAGCTCCGAGGCGTGCACGGTAACGGGTGTGTGACCGAGGATCGGCTCACGCACAAGAACGTCTTCTACGAACGGCCCGGACTCGGTGCGCCCGATCTTCGCACCGAAGGCCAGCACATCCCAGCGATCGCTCAGCACGACGGCTCCGTCTACTGCCGTCAGCCCGCCGATGGCGTCCGTAGCGTCCTTGAACGCGCCGTCGCGGCTGCCGTTGCGCACCAGGTCGCCGAGCTTCGAAAACGGTGGCGCGACCTTGTAGGGCACGGAGACGATCGATTTGCGCCACGCCTCGGTCCCGTGCGGCACCACCAGGAGGGAGCCGCCGTGGCCGTGCGCGCGCATCGACAGGGCAAGCGGGAGCAGTACGTTGTCGCTGTCGCCGGACGCGGGATCGAAGCCGAGCAGCGTCGTAACGAAGTCGGGGCATTCGGATGCCAGGGTACCCTCGGCGTCGACAATCTTCACCTCTTCGCCCTGGAGCACCGCGACGTTGGCGAATTTGCCGCCGGGATCGGCGCGGCGGTGCTTGATCACCAGCAGACCGGGCTCGATCACCTCGACGACAAAGCAGAGCGGCGGGATCGTCCGCGTGGCGCCCCACACGGCCAGCTCTTCGCCGTTTTTCCAAACGCCGAGATGAATGCCGGGCCGCTCGACGGCAGGCGCGAGCTTCGTGAGGTTTGCGGGATCGAGCCGCAGCGGCCGTTCGACGAGGAGCGCGGTGCCGGCGGCGTCGGGGTGGAGGTAGGCGAGCGAGATCGTCGGCTCGCGGCCTTCTTCACGACGCAGACTCGCCCAAAAGGCGGCGTTGATGATGCGTTCAATGGTGGCGGCGTCGGGCACCTCGCTCGGGATGCCCGCCCGCTCGACGTGGCGCCGGAAATGCTGAGCGATGGTTTTGGCGACGGCGTGAGCCGGCGGATAAGGGAGACGCTCCATGCCATGAAGCTACTCGACGCACGCTCTGAAGCGCGATTACCTTAGGGACGAACTCCACCGCTCCGAGGACAGATCAACCATGCTGACGCTCGTGCTGCGCTTCACTCACGTGGTCTTCGCCGCTCTGTGGGTTGGAATGATGGTGTTCCAGGTCTTCTTCCTCATGCCCGCGCTCGGCGAGGCGGGGCCGGACGCGGCCAAGCTGCTGCCGGCGCTGGCGCGGCGCCGCATCCCGCAGATCATGCTGCTGACCGCGATTCTCGCGCTCGTCTCGGGGATCTGGCTATTCCAGCGCCTCGCGGGCGGCAACCCCGCCGCACTGATGGCGACGCCCATGGGAAAGGGCTTTGCGATCGGCGGCGCGGCCGCCCTGCTCGCGTTCCTGCTCGGCGTCATTGTCGTGCGACCGGCGATGATGCGACAGATGAAGCTGGCGGAGTCGCGCGATCCGGCCGCCGCGGCGGAGATTCAGCGGCTTCGGGCGCGGGGCACGGCCATGGGTCGATGGGTGGCGATTTTGCTGCTGTTCGCGCTCGCGGCGATGGCGGTAGCGCGCTACCTGTGAACTAGTGGCGGCGCCCGCCGCCCGACCGGGGCGCTGGGCGCGAGCCGCCACCAAAGCCGCGCGACACCGTGGGCCGGCTACCGCCGGAGAGGCGTGGCTGTCCCCATGACGGCCTCGGCGCGTTCCAGCGCGGGGCATTGTTCGGCCGTGCGGGCTCGCGCGGACGCACCTCGGTCGGCGTGTAGCGCGTCGGTCTACTCGGAATCACGAAGCGTTTTGGTCCCGGCGCCCAGCTGAATATGAACGGCCGATACGGGCGATAGGGGCGATAGGGACGATAGATCGGAAAGGCGAACCCGAACCCATAGCCGGCGTAGCACCTCGCGCTCCACCCGAAGAAGGGATCGGCGCAGAACGGATCGTAAAACGGGTCGTAGTAGTACGGATATCCGAAGCCGATCCCGAAACGGTAGTGAGAGCCGTATCCGTATCCATACCGCGCAGCGATCTCGCGCGAGGTGACGACGTAGGTCGCCGCGTCGTACTCGAAGCGTCCCGTCGAGTCACCCGTCATGCGTTGCACGACATCGAGCAAGTGGGCGAGCGGGTCGTCCCGAACGGTCGCGGACGGACCGCCGAGGGCGCGGAAATCCCAATGGTCGTTGCGCACGAAGGCGTCGAAGCTGAAGGCGTCGGGTGCGACCGCGGCCAGCACCGTGCCCGATCCGTCGCTCTCGATCTGGAACGCGTCGCGGTCGCCGCGGTCTCGCAGCTCGAAGCGCTTCCCACCGCGCACGAAGTTGTCCTCGCTCGGATCGAGCGGGAACAACACGCGGACCCGGCCCTCGGCATCGGCGTGTAGGACGACGAGGTAGCCGTCCTGCGCCGTCTCGACGTAGACGCGGGCGCGGTCGCCGGCCCTATACTCATCGTGATTTAATCGAACGGTGACGGGGTTCTGAGCGAGCAGCGGTGCAAGCAGAAGCGCGAGCATCATATGCCGAATATACCCCGGCCTGCTTGAAGATGCCCGCCGGGCAGTTCAGTTTGAAGCTATCCTCCACGCGCTCGTCGTCCTCCTCACGCTCGCGCAGGGGCGGGATTCCGTCCCCGCCGAGCGGCTCGCGTCTCGCGAATGGTATCGCGACGCTAAGTTCGGGCTGTTCGTCCACTGGGGCGTCTACAGCCTGCTCGGCCAGGGCGAGTGGGTGATGCAGAACCGTCCGATCGCGGTTCCCGATTACGAGTGGCTCGCCTCAACGTTCAATCCGGTGAAGTTCGACGCACGCGCCTGGGTGTCGCTCGCCAAGGCCGCCGGAATGAAATACATCACGATCACGTCGCGGCATCACGACGGCTTCTCGATGTTTGCGACGCGGGCGACGCGCTACAACATCGTCGATTGGACGCCGTTCAAGCGTGATCCGCTGAAGGAGCTGGCTGACGAATGCCAGCGGCAGGGCATCAAGCTCTTCTTCTATTACTCACAGCTCGACTGGCATCATCCCGACTACTGGCCGCGCGGCTCGACCGGGCACAACACCGGCCGGCCCGAGAGCGGCGACTGGAGTCGTTACCTCGATTTTCTCGACGCCCAGCTCACCGAGCTGCTCACCAACTACGGGACGGTGGGCGGCATCTGGTTCGACGGGATGTGGGACAAACCCACTGCCGACTGGCGACTGCCTCAGACGTACTCGCTGATCCATCGGCTCCAGCCCGCGGCGTTGATCGTGCCGAACCACCATCAGGCGCCGCTGCCGGGCGAGGACGTGCAGACGTTCGAGCAGGATCTCCCGGGGGCGAACACGGCGGGGTTCAATACCAAAACCATCGGCGGGCTACCGCTCGAGACGTCGCTCACGATGAACGACTCGTGGGGCTTCAATCTCACCGACCATCACTACAAGTCGACGCGCGAGCTGGTCCACTACCTCGTGCGAGCGGCGGGTGTGGGTGCTAACCTGCTGCTCAACATCGGCCCGCGTCCCGACGGCACGATCCCACCGGAAGCCGAGCAGCGGCTGCGTGAGATCGGGACGTGGCTGGCGACGAATGGGGGCGCGATCTATGGTACGCGCGCCGGCCCGATCGCGCCGCGCAATTGGGGCGTGACGACGCAACGGGGGCGGGGCGACACGGTGTTCGTGCACGTGCTCGACTGGAGTGATCCGACGCTCGCGCTGCCGTCGCCGGGCGCGGGAAGATGGAGGGCGCGTATGTGGCCGAGCGGTGAGACAGTGCAGTTGGAAACGTCGAAAGCTGGCGTCACGCTCATCTTACCTGTTGGGGCGGATAGTCCCGATCGGATTGTGGTTCTGACGCACAGGTAGCGCCGCGACCGAGCGTCCTGCGCATAGCCTTCATCAGGAGGTGCGGTAATGAAACAGCATCTGCCTATCCTCGCGGCCACGCTGAGTCTCGCGGGCTGCGCAGGGGGATATTACACCAACGCGGACTTCGTCTACGCCGAGCCGGTCGAGTACGAGTATGTCGTACCGGTGGATCGCGTCGTGGTGGTGACGCAGGAGGTGCTCGTCACGCGGGGCTGGACGGTCTACCGCGTGCAGCGCTCGGGCCCCAACCGCATCATCTGGGCCCGGCGCGGCGAAGATGAGATCGTCCGGATCTTCGCGACACCGCGGGGCGATCGCGTCGCGGTGCGCGGCCTGTGGGAAGCCCGCGAACATGACGAGGAGGGCGAACACGGCGACCAGGGCGAACGCGGCGAGCACCGCAACCGCGGCCGCCACAAAGGCTGGGCGAAGCGGGGTCAGCCGCGTGACATCATCACGGACATCGACGTCCGACTGAGAGCGCACTGATAGTACTGCTTCGGTATGGTGAAGAAACCCACACCGCGTCCTTTAGGACGGGTGTAGTGGCCGAGCCGGCCCTTTAGGGCACGGATAAGCGCCGGCTCGGCCACTACGGAGGCTCTGAAGGACTCTTGTGCCTTACCCTTTGCCATTCGGCCCAGGTCAGCAGAATCACCACCACGTCGAGCACGGTCAACGCGATCAACCAGCCCGAGGGCTGAATGAAGTAGCGATACATCTGATAGACGCCGAACGCTGCGAAAACGCCGATCGCCCACGGGAACGCCCAGAGCTTGTCTTTGAGCAGCGCGTATACCAGCACCGCCTTGATGACGCCATGCGACAGCAGGTAGATCGCCGCGAACAGCTTCCCGCCGACAGAGAGCTGCTCGGCCGCCGCCCGCAGGTGTGTCGCGATGAAGTCGTTCGGGTCTCGGCTGAGCTCGTTGTGCGTCAAGCCGACGACGAAGCGCTGAATCGCGCTGGGCGGAACCACGAGCAGCAGGATGCCGCCGATGAGCTCGAGGAGGCCGTTGACCCCCTTGAGAATGACGCCAATTTCGAAGGCGACGTGGAGTTTGAAGCGCGCCAAAGGCTAAGGGCTACTGCACCGTAAACGTGGCGCTCGCCCG
>DATGVC010000296.1:0-7400 GCA_035300745.1 Gemmatimonadales bacterium
AGGGTGTTGACGAGGTTACGCGCCCGCAACTCGATCCCCTTCACTTGCTTCAGCACGTCGCGAGTCACGGTCCGCCGGCGCGCTTGGACCGGGGACCTCGCCGCCTTGCGGCGCTCTGGTCCTTCGTACGTCACGGCACGCCGACCGCCTCGAGGATCTTCGTGATCACGTGGTCGGTGTCCACGTCCTCCGCCTCGGCTTCGAACGTGAGCAGGATGCGATGACGGAGCACGTCAAACGCCATCGCCTTGACGTCCTCGGGCACGACAAACGCCCGCCCCCGGAGATAGGCGTGGGCGCGAGCGGCCTGCGCCAGGTAGATCGAGGCGCGCGGCGAGGCGCCGAACGCGATCAGCGGCTTGAGTTCGGGCAAGCCGATCGTCTGTGGCTCGCGCGTCGCCCGCACCGCGTCCACGATGTAATCCACGACCTTCTGGTCCATGAACAACTCGGCGATCGCGCTGCGCGCGGCCAGGATGTCGTCCGCTTCGGCGATGCGCTGGACTTCGATGGGCCGGCCCGATGCCATGCGCCCTACGATTTCCTTTTCGGCATCGCGCGTCGGATAGCCGACACGCACCTTGAGCATGAAGCGGTCGAGCTGCGCCTCGGGGAGAGGATAGGTGCCTTCGTGCTCGATGGGGTTCTGCGTGGCCAGCACGAGGAACGGCTCGCCGAGGAAGAAGGTCTCGCCGCCGATCGTCACCTGCTTTTCCTGCATCGCTTCGAGCAGCGCGGACTGGACTTTGGCCGGCGCCCGGTTGATTTCGTCGGCGAGCACGAGGTTCGCGAACAGCGGCCCCTTCTTGGGATAGAACTCCTGCGAGCGCTGGTCGAAGACCATCGTGCCGATCACGTCGGCGGGCAGCAGATCGGGCGTGAACTGGATGCGTGAGAAAGAGATCTTCAGGCATTCCGCGACAGTGCGCACCGCCAATGTCTTGGCGAGGCCGGGAACGCCTTCGAGCAGGATGTGGCCACCGGTGAGCAGGCCGATCAACAGCCGCTCGACCATGACCTCCTGGCCGACGACGCGCTTCGCGACTTCGCGTGTGATGCTCTGCGTCAGCACCGCGTCGTTCGTCTTTGCCGTGCGCGCCGTCATCTCAGTGACGCTTCCGCCGCCCGTTTCACAGTCGGCTCCTTGTCGCGTGCGTAGAGTTCGAGCAACGCTTTCGCCTCCATGCGATCCAGTCGCGCCAAACCTTCGATCGCCGCGGCGCGCACGAACGGCGTGCGGCGCGGCCGTCCACCCGGTTCGGCATATTTCGCCAACACCTCCAATGCTTCCTTGGCGCCGAGCTGGCCGATCGCCGTGAGCAACGCAGCCAATACCCCTTCGTCTTTCTCCTGCTCCAGCCGGCGTACCAGAACGGTCGTGGCCCCCACGTCGCCCGCTGCCGCGACCGCGCGCGCGGCTGCCGTGCGCACCAGCACCGATTCGTCCTTGAGGGCCGGCATCGCCGGCCGCGAGATCTCGCGCCCGCCCAGCTCCGCGAGACCGAGCAGCGCCGCCTCGCGTACGCGCTCGTCGCCGTGATGCGTCAGTCGAATGAGCACCTCGACGACCTGCGAGTTGCCACTCAGGCCGAGAAACTCCGCCGCCGCGGCGACGACCTCGGGCACTTTGCTCTCGATCTGGCCTTGCAGAGCTTCCACCGTGCGCTCGCCCGCCGCCCGCATCGCCGCGCGATAGGCTTCGCGCAGCTCTGGCGCCGCGTGCAGATAGGCATCCACCACGAGTCCGGCGGACACGGCGCCCAGGGCGCCGACCGCGTTCACCAGATGCGCGCGCTCGGCAGGCGGCACCCGAGGCTCGCCCAGGCGCGTCACCATACGCTCCACTATAGTCTCGTCCGCAAGCGCCCCCGCCACCTCACCGATCGCCCCCTGAATCTCGGGATCCCGAATCTTGCCGAGGGAGCGATCGAGCCCGGCGACGACCTCGGCGACCGCGCCGATGTCGCGCAATGCGATCACGCCTGGCGTGAGACGACGCAGGTTTTCGATGATCTCGCGCTGGTCTTCGGGTGTCGAAGCGACCAGCAACGCGGTCACCGCCCGCCGTGCTTCGACATCGGGCGGCAGCACGTTCGGCCGGAACACCGTGCCCGAGCGCGTGGAACCGACCGTCTCGGCAGGCGTCGCGGCTGGCGCGGGCGGCGCGGGCGGCGTCGACCCCGATGCCGCGGGGACGAAAACGGGCGCCGGGGGGGCCGGGGGGGCCGGGGGGGCCGGGGCCGCGGGAGTCGGCGCCTCTTCAGCGCGCGCTGCCGACAGGCGTTGCGTCGCGCGGCGGCCCAGGTGCAGGGTGATTTGCCCCAAGACGTGGTCATCCGGCGCGACGTTGCCCACCGCAACACCGAACAGACCGAGCCAATGCTCGGGCGTCACACCGGGATTGAGCTGAATCGCGCGGATGCCGCGCGCGAACAGCAGCCCGGCAAGCTCGGCGACCTGTGTGTTGCGCGGCAGCAAATGCTGACCATGCCACATCAGACCGGTCGCGCCAATCTTCCACTCCACCGTCCCCAGCGCAGCGAGTCCCGACAGCGAGGCGGTGATCTGGCGCATCGCTTCGAGCACCGCCGGGTGCGACGGCGGATAGAGGCGCGTCAGCCGGAATGTCGTGCCGATCGCGCCGAGCGCGCGGTCTACTGCTCCAGTGTCGATCGCCATCATCAGCGCTTGATTCGCGTCCCTTTGTCCTCGACGGTAAAGACCCACGTGGCGAAGCGCGACGGCTCGATCGGTTCATCGGGATCGATCGCGTTCCAGTCAAAATCGCTGCCCGATCCCTGCGGTCCGGCCGCGCGTCCGTCCCCTTCGCGCACCATTTCCTCTGCGCGCTTCACCCAGATGCCGAACTGTTCCGGCCGCAGGTCCACCCAGCCACGCGGTGCTGCGCTCAACGCATCCAAATCCGCCGTGGGCGGGACGACCACCGTGCTCCCGCGGAACACGTGCTTGCCGTCCGGCGTCACGATGGGCAGTCCCACCGAGATAATGTGCTGCCGCAACGCCGCTTCGTCTTGCACGAGCCGATAGGCCGAGGTCGCCAGGTCGGTCGCCCGGCTCTCCGCGAGCGCCCGCACGCTCGAGCGCAGCCGCCTGCACAAGTACGCCTCATACAACAGCTTGGTCAGCCGGGGTGGCCCCAGCATTTCGTAGGCTATTCCACGCTTGCCGTGGCGCGACTCGAGCGCCCGGAGCCGGCCGATCGCATTCCGGCGCAACATTCCCGCGCGATACGTCGGGCCCGCGGTGGACGCGTCCAACGCGGCCACGATATCCTTTCCGGTGGGCCGGCCTTGCAGCTCCATGATCACGTAATCCGCGACTTCTTCCGGCGTGATGAACTCCATCTGTCCCAGCGCCGTGACGGTTTCGAACTCGTCGCGGGCGAACAATCCATTTTCGCCGACGTCGATGTACACGCCGTCGAGTGGCCGGCCGAGGTCGCGCCACGGTTGCGCCCGGGGCGCAAACGCCTCCTGCAACGGGATCGGCGTTTCGCAATCCACGAGCGGGATCGGCTTCCCCTTCCGGCGCACCGGTCCATGTGCCACTTCGCGCCACGCGATCGTCGCCGTCGGCTTGATCTCCACCGTCACCGGCGCGTCGGGCGTGCGTCCCAGCAGAAACAGCAGCATCGAATGCGCACCGGCGATCGCCGACTTCGTGAGCAACGGGGCACTGGGCCGCTCCTCCGAGTGCGTGTAGGGAATATTGAATCCCATCCCGCCCGTGCCGCTGGTCCCGATCTTCACGTAGGCCTTGGTGCCGGCCCGCCGCAGGGCCTCGGTGATGATCTGCGCGTGACGGATCAGCTGCGGCAGCGGCAGACGCAGCAAATGCTGCTCGACCGTCGCGCGATCGACCCCACCGTCCTGCGCGCGCGCAAGCAGGGTACGCGCGCTCTGAAAAATGTCCTGATACGCAAACGCGGTCGCGGTATTGATGCTATCCACGACTGCGTCGGGTTTGTAGCGCACCAAGAGGCGAAACAACAGGTTGCGCTCCAGCACTCCATCGGTGAGGTCCCCCAGCAAATCGACCAGCACCAGCGCGCGGTGCTCGGCGTTGCCCATGATCGTGGCGATGTCGAGTCGCGCGACGGGCGCCGGCATGAACACGTTGCCCCATTCGACATCGATCGTCACACTGCCGCGGTAGGGCTCGAGCGCCCGCGCCGCGGCCCGCACTTCATCCTCGAACAGCGCGACGAGCACGAGGCGGCGCGGCGGTGGCGTCGCCGCCAGGACCCGGCGCGCCACCGCGTGGCCGACCAGGCCACTCCCGCCCAACAACATTACCGTCCGGTCAGCGAACTCCATGTAGTCGCTCGATCGCTCCGATCTCTTGCCGGGTGAGCTCCCGCCAATGGCCCTCCGCGAGTTTGCCGAGGCGGACCGGGCCATAGGACACGCGGTGTAACCATTCGACTTTGAGCCGCAGCGCTTCTGCGATGCGGCGCACAATCCGCTGCCGCCCTTCGGCGAGCGTCAGCTCGATCTCGACCGATTTCCCCTGCGGCCGCACGCGCGACTCGACCACGCGCACGGCGCGGCCGTCGATCACAATCCGTTGCGCGAGCGCGGCGCGGATCGCGCCCGCATCGGCTCCGTGCACGCCCAGCCAGTAGGTCCGGGGCACCTCGTAGCGCGGATGCATGAGCCGGTGGGCCGCCGCGCCGTCCGTGGTCAGGAGCAGCAGCCCGGAGGTCATCACGTCCAGCCGTCCAACGTACGTGAGACCGGGCACCTTCGGGAGGAGCCCGAACACCGTGCGGCGTCCTTCCGGATCGGAACGGCTCACGACGTAGCCGATCGGTTTGTTGAGCGCGAGCCAGGTGGTGCGCACCGCGCCGCGCACGGGGCGGCCGTCGACGGTGACCTTCTGCGCGTCGGGATCGACGCTCATCCCGATTGTCGCGGTCTCGCCATCCACACGCACCCGGCCGGCGCGGATCAGATCTTCCGCCTTGCGGCGTGATGCGACGCCCGCGCGCGCCAGGGCGCGCTGCAGGCGCATGAGGGTCATTCGGATTCGTCGACGGGGGTGGGGCGCCGGAGAGCCACCGACAGCTCCTCGAGCCGCGGCAGGTCCACCAGGTCTTTCAGTCCGAGAATCTCCAGAAACGATGGCGTGGTGCCGTAGAGCAGCGGGCGGCCCAGGCCTTCGCCGCGCGTGAGGACTTCGATCAAGCCGCGCTCCACCAGCTTGTCCATGACGGCGCCCGAATCGACGCCGCGGATCTCGTCGACCTCGAGGCGCCCGACCGGCTGCCGGTACGCGATGATCGCCAGCGTTTCGAGCGCGGCCGGGGACAGCCGGCGCGGCCGCAGCGCAAATTGCGCGCGCTCGATCGTCTCCGCATACTCACGCCGCGTGAGGAACTGCCACCCCTCCGCGATCTCGACCAGCTCGACGCCGTGCTCATCGCCGTACGCGGCGCGCAGCTCGGCGAGCGCCGCGCGAACGGCATTTTCCCCCGCCCCGGGATCGAGCGAGCCAAGCTCCTCCAGTGTCAGCGGGCGCGACGCCGCAAACAGCGCGGCTTCAAGCAGCTTCGCGAGGGATTGCACGCGTGATCACCATCGGGCCGAATGGTTCGGGCTGCGACAGCGTGAGTGCGCTGCGCTTGGCGAGCTCGAGCAGGGCAATAAACGTCGACAACACATCGACCAACGTCGCCGGTACCCCAACGGCCTCCGTCCAGCCGAATGTCTCGCGCTCGGCGAGGAGCGCCTGGATCCGCGCCGTCGCGCCCTCGACGTCGAGCGGGCGCGGCACCACCCGGTGCAGCATCGGCTCGGGGATGAGTGCAATGACCCGCTCCGCCGCCGCGAGCAGATCGTTCAAATCGATCTGCAACGGCGCGGGAGGTGCATCGGGAGGCGGCGCTTCGTACCCGCGACCGAACCGCTCGGCGCGCACCTCCGCAGCGTGCCCCAACCAATCCACGAGCTCGCGGATCTGCTGGTACTCGAGCAGCCGGTGCACCAGCTCGGCGCGCGGGTCTTCCCACTCGTCGTCTCCGAGCCGGCGCGGGAGCAGCAGCTGCGCCTTGATCCGCAGCAGCCGCGCCGCCATCTCCAGGTAATCGGCCGCCTGATTGAGACCGAGCTCGTTGATGACCGAAAGGAATTGATCCGCGATCTTCGCGATCGGCAGGTCGGTGATGTCGACTTCGTCTTCGCGGATCAGATGCAGCAGGAGGTCGAGCGGGCCGGAAAACTTCTCCAGCTCGACGACAAAGCCGGCGCCCGCCTGCTCCCGCATGCTCGGTCCCATCATCATTGGAGCCCGAACACGCTTGGGGGCAGTGCGTTTGGCAACGCGACGGGAAGGATCACGTGCTTCGCGACGCTGAGTAGCTGGAAGGCCGGCCACAAGAAAAAACGAAGGACGCCGGGCAATAGATAACTGACCAACACGATTGGCAAAAAGCCGAAGCGCTGCAATTGCCGGTACTGCATGCCCGCGCCAGGCGGCAGCAGGTGGTAGAACACATGGCTGCCATCGAGCGGCGGGATGGGGATCAAATTGAAGAACGCCAGGACCAGATTCAGCCAGAGGCCCCACGCCATCATCCGCTGGAGAATTTCAAGCGTGGGGGACAGCGATGGAAGCGCTTCGGCGATAGTCCCAATGGTGGCAAATAGGCCCGTGAAAATCACAAACAGTACAAGGTTCACCGCAATGCCGGCCAGCGAGACGATGACGTCGCCTCGTACGTAGTTGCGATAATTGCGCGGGTTCACGGGCACCGGCTTCGCACCGCCAAACGCAAACCCCCAGCTAAACCAGGTAATGAGCGGCAGGATCACCGTCATGAAGGGATCGATGTGCTTCAGGGGATTGAACGTCAGCCGCCCGAGCATGTACGCGGTGGAATCACCCTGCCGATAGGCCGCCTCGGCGTGGGCGTATTCATGAGCCACCATCGAAAACAGCAACACGGGGGCCCAGAGGAGAAACTCGAACGAGATAGCGTGTACTCGGGTAGGTGACGGCCAAAGATATGTATACGCTTGACCCGACGCAACTTACCGTCTACCTTCCGCGCCATGCCGAAGATCAAATCCGCGAAGAAAGCGATGCGGCAGGCGCGCGCGCGCACCATCCGCAACAGAGGTCAACGCTCCTCGCTGCGCACCGCCCTGAAGCGCGTGCGCGCCGCCGCGACCGCCGACGCCGCCGGGGCTGCCTATGCGCTCGCGGCCCGCGTGCTCGACCAGGCCGCGCGCAAAGGCCTGATCCACAAAAACAACGCCGCCCGGCAGAAGTCGCGCCTGGCGGCCCTGGTCAAACGGTTGAAAGAAAAGGCGTCGTAGACTTACATCGCCGCGAGTTCCGCGCCACAGCTTTCGCAGTACCACTCCGTCGCCACGTTC
>DATGVC010000297.1:0-5436 GCA_035300745.1 Gemmatimonadales bacterium
CGTGTCACGTCGGCGCAGTAGCCGTCGACGACGGCGCCAAAGTCTAGCAGCAGCCACTCGCCGGCCGCCACCGTGCGGCCGCTCGTGTGCGCGTGCGGCAGCGCACTGCGCGGTCCACTCGCCACGATCGTCGGGAACGGATGCGCCTCGCTGCCGTGACGCCGCAGCGCTCCTTCGAGCACTCCCGCGATCTCGAGCTCCGTCTGGCCGGGGCGTACCGCGGCAAGCGTATCGCGCAGCCCCGTCGCCGCGAGCGCTGCTGCCGCCCGAATCGCGGCGACTTCGCCGGCGTCCTTTCGCACGCGCAGCCGCTCGACCAGCTCGCCGGCGGGCTTCCAGCGCCACGACGTACCCGGTCCATTCGAAAGGCGCTCGGCGTCCTTCACGCTGAGCGCATGCGCCTCGAAACCGATCAAACCGAGCGTCCCGAGCGTCGGCAGCTCCTTCAAGAGCCGATCCCAGACACTCGTCCCTTCGATCTCGACGCGCGCGGCGGCGCCGCATTGTTGGCGCGCCTGCTGGTCGTACCGGAAATCGGTGACCAGGAGCAGCGTCCCTCGGGTCGCTATGGCCACGCCCGCAGACCCGCTGAATCCCGTCAAATAGCGGATGTTCGGCCGCGACGTCACGAGCAGCGCGTCCAGGCCCTCCGCTTCGAGCAATGCAGCGAGCGCCACATGCCGCTCGGCGCGGTTATCGCGACTCGAGGTACCTGGCAAGCGCTTCGAATCCCAGCCGATAGCTGTCGGCGCCGAATCCCGTCACCACGCCCACTGCAAGATCCGCGAGCAACGACCGCCGTCGCTCCGGTTCGCGGGCGAAGATGTTGGAGAGATGCACTTCCACGAACGGCACGCGGACCGCGAGCAACGCGTCGCGCACCGCAAGACTGGTATGCGTAAAAGCCGCCGCATTGATCAACGCGCCGTCGGCACGGCCCTTCAGGCTCTGGATCGCCTCCACCAACTCGCCTTCATGATTCGTCTGAATCCAGGTGCACTCGACGCCCAACGTGCGCGCGCGCTCTTTTGTCGCGCGCTCGATCTCAGCGAGGCTCGTGCGGCCGTAAATCTCAGGCTCGCGCTCTCCCAACAAATTCAGATTGGGGCCGTTCAGCACGGCGATGTGGCGAGACACTAGGACTTGAGCTTCTTCAACCACTGCTGGAACTGATCCGCCTCTACTTCGTCTTCGGGCTGCCGCTGAGTCCGGCCGGACGAACGGCTCCCGCCGGGAGTTCTGGGAGACCCAGTTTCCGCGCCAGGGCTCCCCCCCCCTCCCCCGGCTCCCCCCGCTCCCCCCGCTCCCCCCAAACCAGGGGCGCCCGGCTTCCCACCGGCGAAGAACTCGTCGAACGAGAAGCCTCCGGTTTTCGACCCGTCCGCAGGAGCGGCGGAGGGCGCTGTGGGAGCTTCGGCTCGCTCCCCGCCCGTGCGTCTCGCCGCTTCCTCGCCAAAGACCGAGTCGAGCGAAATGTGGTCCTGAGCCGGACGGGACGGCTCGCCCGGCGGCGGCCCGGCCGCGTCGAAGGCCGCAGCGAGCGTGCTCTGCGAGCCTCGTCCTGACCAGATTCCCTTCAGAAAGGCCTGTGCAGAAACACCGGATTTCTTCTTCTTCCCGCCCGGGGATAGCTGCTCGACCTTACTTCTCAGTTTCGCGTCGTTGGGCCGCTGCGCGAGCAGCGCCTGGTAGACACGCAAAGCGTCCTGTTGATGGCCCTGCTTGAGATAAAGCTCCGCCATCGTTTCGGTGAGCACCGGTTCCGCTTGCGACAGCATCGCGGTATCCGCCGCGCCATCGTCGTCGGACAGCGCGACGGCGGCGGGAACGGGCTGAGACGGCGCAGCCGCGCGAGGAGGCGGTGGCGGCGGTACGGGTGGAGGGGGGGGCTGCGGCGGCGGCGGGTGCGCAGGCGCCCACATCTCCTCATCCGGCATGATGAGCGGCAGATCGACCGGCGGGAGTGCCTCGTCGAGGTCGGGTGCGCCTTCTGACGCTGGACGTTCCAGCGCATCCAACTTGAACATCCCGCTGCCCTCATACTGGGTACGCGCCAGTCCCTCGATCTCCACCTGCTCGATCTCCTGCGGATTCAGCTCCACGTCTTCTTGAACTTCCAACCCCTCGGCTTTTGCGGCGGCGTGGGCGTTGGCGTTGAAGCTGATCGGGTTCTCAAAGTTCTCGACTTCCGGTGCGGCCGTGGAAGCTCTGGACGCCTTCGTCAGCTCGACGGGCACTGGCTCCTCGTGTTCGACCGCGAAGTCCGGCTTCTCCATCGGCGCGGTGGCAGCTTCGGGCGTGGCCTCCGACGGCTTGGTCGCGACCTTCCCTTTGGCGCGCGCCAGTGCTTCGGCGGCGTCGCCATTCATCGGATCGACATTCAGGAGCCGCGACAGCCACTCGACTTCTTCCTCGTATTTGCCATTTCGATCTGCGAGCTCGGCGAGACCACGCAACGCGATGATGTTTTCCCGGTCCAACTCGAGAACCTGCTTGAAGACACCGTGCGCGGCGTTGTCGTCCTTCTTATCGATGAGGCAACGAGCGTACACGATGTGAGCGCTGACGTAGTCGGGGTGGAGGGTGAGACCGTTCTGGCAGAGATCGATCGCGTTATCTATAAGCCCTGCTTTACGATAGGCGTCCGCCAAAGGGGCGAAATTTCTGCCCTTGGGGTTGTCGCGAAAGCGCGCTTCGAGCTTGTCGATCTCGCTGGTATAGGCCACGGCCTAAGTCTATGTGGGAATTGGAGGAAGATAGTGTTTGGCCGGCGCCGCTGTCAAATGACCCGAACGCGTGTGCGCTTGAGTTTGCGCGTTGTGGTTTTTAGACTTATGCCCCTTCACCCCTCCTCTGACCGGAGTTCGAAGTCGCCATGCTGCGCACCATGCGCTCCAACGCCAAGTGGGTCTTTTACATCCTCGCCATCGCCTTCGTGGCCTGGCTCGCCATCGGTCAAGTGATGAGCATCCTCGGTCCCAGCGGCAATGTGGTGCTCCGCGTCAACGGCCGAGAATTCCCGGTCACCGAATATCAGCAGCGCGTGCAGATCGCGACCGAACAGTATCGCCAGCAGAACGGGACGGCTCCGCTGACGCGCGAAGAGGACAAGCAGATCCAGGATCAGGTCATCAATCAGATGATCCAGGACGCGCTGCTGGAGCAGGAGTACACTCGCCTCGGCATTCGGGTCAGCGACGAAGAGATCATCGCGATGGCGCACAATTCGCCGCCGCCGCAGGTGCTGCGCGACCCGCAGTTCCAGACCGACAGCCAGTTCGATATTCGCAAGTGGCAGCAGTTCCTCTCCACGACGACCGACCGCAATGTGCTGCTGCAGATCGAGGCACTCTACCGCGAGCAGATTCCCCGCATCAAGCTGTTCGAGTATCTCGCCAGCGACGTCTACGTCTCCGACGCCAAGCTGTGGCGGCTCTACAAGGATGCGCACGACTCGGTGCGGGTCGCCTCGCTCGTCGTGTCGCCCTACACGATTCCCGAATCGAGCCCGATCAGTGACGCCGAAGTGTTGGCGTACGTCGCGAAGCATCCCGACGACTTCAAGCGGCCGGCAGTTGCGTACGTGCGGTTCATCGCGGTGCCACGGCTGCCCAACTCCGCCGACAGCGCGGCGGCGCGCGCGCGGGTCGCGCGGGTGCGCAGCGAGCTCGCGCGCGGGGCGAAGTTCGAGGACGTGGCGCGCCGCGAGTCGAGCGACTCGGCCAGCGGACAACGCGGCGGCGATCTGGGCTGGATCAACAAGCACGAGACCAGACTGGTCGCGCCGTTCATGCAGGCCGTGCGCAACCTGAAACCCGGCCAGCTGTCGGCGCCCATCGCGACCGGGTTTGGCTACCATCTGATTCGCGTCGACCAGGCCAGGGGCGACTCGCTCAAGGTGCGTCACATCTTGATCGCCGTGGCGCCGCAGGGCCAGCACCTCGATCAGGTCGAAGCGCGCGCCGACACGCTCGAGCGCCTGGCGGCGGAACGGAGTGATCCGACGGCGTTCGACTCTGCGGCACGTCGCCTGGGACTTCAGGTATCGCCGGAGTACAAGATCATCGAAGGTCAGCGCTTCATGCTGGGGGATTCTCAGATTCCCAACGTGAGCGTGTGGGCATTCGAGGCGCCCGTCGGGGAAACCAGCCCCGTGATCGAGGCCGCGTCTGGCTACTACGTCTTCCGGCTCGACTCGCTCACGGCAGCCGGCACGCCGGCGCTCGGTCAGATTCGCTCGCGCGTGAGCGCGGTGCTTCGTCTCGAGAAACAGAAGATTCTGGCGCGCCATCGAGCCGACTCCCTCGCGACCGCATTGCGCGGAGTGCCGGACCTGGCGGCCGCGGCCGCGGCGCGGGGCCTCGAAGGGCAACGCGTCGGTCCCTTCACCCGCATGCGTCCGCCGAGCTATCTCAGCGGAGAGCCGTTCGTCGTCGGGACGGCGTTTGGGCTGCGCGTCGGGGAGCGCAGCGGCGTGGTCGAAGCTGGAGCCGCGTACTTCATTCTCGAGTCTTTGGGACGCAAGCCCGCGGACTCCACGGCCTGGTTCGCGCAACGAGACGCGCAACGGGCCCAGCTGCGGCAGGCGATGCAGCAGGCGAGGATTCAGCAGTATCTGGAGGGGGTGCGCGCCAAAGCCAAGATCGTGGATCGGCGCAAGGACCTCTTCAAATCCCCGGCCACCTCGGCGGACGCGCTACTCGACTAAACGCTTCGGCTTGGCATCCCGCGGTCGCTCCTCCTCCTCCTTGGAGGGGGGCAGCCGCTGGATGCTGTTTTCCGCGTCAGAGAGCGCGCGCTTGAACTCCCGCAGTCCCTTGCCGACGGCTTTGCCCGCGTCGGGCAGCCGATTCGCGCCGAAGACGAGCAGGACGATCAGCATCAGAATGACGATTTCACCGCCGCTCAGATTTCCCAAACCCATGACCGCCTCGTTACTGCTGCAGACGTTTCGGCCCTTCACTTACCGGCGGCGGTGGGACCGCAGGCGACGAGGGCTCACTCGAGTCGGCATCTTTGAGGCCGCGCTTGAACTCCTTGATGCCCTTCCCGATCGATGACCCAATCTCGGGGATGCGCTTGGCGCCGAAGAAGAGCACCAAGATGACCAACAGGATGAGGATTTCGCTGAAACCCAGATTGGGCAGCATGCGTGAGCCTCTTTAGAAGAGTGACCGGGCCACGAGATACGCGACCAGGACGCCGATGACGGCGAGCAGCGACACGTCGAGCCCGATAGGTCCTAGCGTAATCGACATCACCAGCAAATCCAAGTGAACCGGCCCAATCGTCGGGGTCACCGACCACGTGAACACCTCCTTCGCCGGCCCCTGAGGCAAGAAGCGTCGGAGAAACGCTTGCAGCAAGCCCCCCACCACGAAGCCTACCGCCAGAACCCCCAGGTAGAAGGCGGGGCGACGCGGACCGTGGGGCACG
>DATGVC010000298.1:0-15022 GCA_035300745.1 Gemmatimonadales bacterium
CTGGCTGCAGACGGGCCAGGTCGGAATGTACGTCGTGGTGTTCGTGGTGGGCGTGCTGCTGCTCCTCTGGCGGGCGATGAGCTGATGTACGCCCGCTGGGTGCTCACCGCGCTGCTCGCGTGGCCGCTGCTCGCCGGCCTCATGGTCCTCCTCCTTCCCGCACGGCTTGCGAAATACGTCGCGTTAGCCGCCAGTCTGATCGAGTTCGCGATCTCGGTACCGCTGTGGTGGACCTTCGTGCCGAGCGGCGGGATGCAGTTTGTCGCCGATCAGAACTGGATCGCGGCCTGGGGCATTCACTTCACCGTGGGTGTGGACGGGATTTCGCTGTTCCTCGTGCTCCTCACGACGTTCCTGATGCCGCTCTCGATCCTAGGGAGCTGGAGCAACATCACCGAGCGCGAGGGTGGGTTCTACGCGCTGCTGCTCGTCCTGACGACCGGGATGATCGGTGTCTTCGTGGCACTCGATCTCTTCCTCTTCTATGTGATGTGGGAAGTGATGCTCATCCCGATGTATTTCATCATCGGCGTCTGGGGGGGCGACAACCGGCTGTACGCCGCGATCAAGTTTTTCATCTACACGATGTTTGGATCGCTGCTCATGCTGGTGGCGATTTTGGTGTTGTACCTGCACGCGGGGCGGGCGACCGGCGTCTACTCGTTCAGCTATGCGCATTTGCTGAGCCAGGTCGGACAGCTGGGACCCGTGGCGTGGTGGCTGTTCGCCGCCTTCTTCCTGGCATTCGCGATCAAGGTGCCGATGTTCCCGCTGCACACCTGGCTGCCCGACGCGCATGTCGAGGCGCCCACGGCGGGATCGGTGATCCTGGCGGGGATCCTCCTGAAGATGGGGACCTACGGCTTCCTGCGGTTCGCGTTGCCGTTCTTCCCGGCGGTGGCGCTCAATCAGAACGTGCAGCTCGTCATCGTCGTCCTGTCGCTGATTGGGATCATCTATGGCGGCCTCGTGGCCATGGTGCAGCCCGATTTCAAGAAGCTGATCGCGTACTCGTCGGTCGCCCACCTCGGGTTCGTGATGCTCGGCATCTGGGCCCTGACGCTGCAGAGCGTGCAGGGCGCGCTGCTGATCATGATCAATCACGGGATTTCGACGGGCGCGCTGTTCTTCCTGGTCGGGATGATCTACGAGCGGCGGCATAGCCGGTTGATCGAGGCGTACGGTGGCATCGCGCGCGTCGTGCCCCTGTTCGCCGCGATCCTCACAATCGTATCGCTGTCGTCCATCGCACTTCCTGGCACCAATGGGTTCGTGGGTGAATTCCTCGTGTTGCTGGGATCGTTCCGCACCTATCCGATCGCAACAGCACTCGCGACCACTGGCGTTATCGTCGCGGCGGCTTACCTGCTGACTGCCCTGCAGCGGGTGATCTACAACCCGTTGACGGATTCCGAGAACGAGAAACTGCGTGACTTGACGCTGCGGGAAATCGCGGTGCTGGTCCCGCTGCTCGCCTGCATTCTGTGGGTCGGCATCTATCCGAAGCCGTTCCTGCGGCGCATGGAGCCCGCGGCGCGCACGCTGATCGAGCAAATGCGGCCTGGTGCGGCCACGACCGCCGGTCAGCCATGACACTCGATCCCTCGGTCTATCACGATCTGCTGCTGTCGCTCTTGCCTGAGCTGGTGCTGACGGGTTGGGCACTCGTGCTGTTGCTGTTCGTCGCGTGGCGCCACAAGACCGTACGCGACCTGCGGGTTGCTGGATGGCTCACGCTGCTTGCGCTGGTGTCCACTGCAATCGCCACCTGGTGGTTGTGGTGGAATCGGGCCGGCGTACAGGGGCTCGTCACCATGATCGCGGCCGACGACTTCCGCTGGGTCGCCAATTGGGTATTCCTCGGCGCCGCCGCCCTCACCGTGCTGATCTCGTTCGCCTATCTGGAGCGGGAGCAATTGCTGGCGCCGGAGTACTACGTGCTGCTGGTCTTCGCCACCCTCGGGATGATGGTGATGGCCGCCGGCGCCGATTTGATGGTGATCTTCCTCGGACTCGAACTGATGTCGGTCGCGGTCTACGTGCTCGCCGGCTTCGATCGGCGGCGTGCCCGCTCCGCCGAGGCAGCCCTCAAATACTTCCTGCTGGGCGCGTTCGCTTCCGGATTCCTGCTCTATGGCATCGCGCTTGTCTATGGCGCCACCGGCACGACGAATCTTGGTCTGATTGGCACCCAGGTCAGCGTCATGAGCAAGCCGAGCGTCATGTTGCTCGCCGGTCTGGCGCTGCTGATCGTGGGGTTCGCATTCAAGATCGCGGCGGTCCCATTCCACATGTGGGCGCCCGACGTCTATGACGGGTCACCGACACCCGTGACCGCCTTCATGGCGACCGGTGTGAAGGCGGCGGCGTTTGCCGCGTTGTTCCGCGTCATGAACCAGGCGTTCGCCCATGTCCCCGCCTCGCAGGACATCCTGTGGTGGCTCGCGGTCGTTACGATGATCGGGGGCAACCTCTTCGCACTCAGTCAGCGTTCGCTCAAACGGATGCTGGCGTATTCGTCGGTTGCGCACGCGGGCTATCTGCTCGTCGCGGTGACCGCGGGCGGCGCGGCCGGCACGAGCGCGTTCCTCGTGTACGTCATTGCCTACACGTTGATGTCGCTCGGCGCATTCGCGGCCCTGACGGCCAAGGGCCGGGGCGGCGAAAGCGACGTCCTGATCGACGACCTGGCGGGACTCGCCGGCCAGCGTCCCTGGCTCGCTTTTGCACTCGCGGTGTGCATACTTTCGTTGCTGGGTTTTCCCGGAACTGCCGGATTCATCGGCAAGTGGTACATCCTGATCGCCGCAACCAGCGCCGGCCAGAATACGCTGGCCGCTATTCTCGTGCTCACCAGCGTCGTCTCGGCAGGGTACTATCTTCCCGTCATCATGGCGATGTATATGAAACCGGAGCCGATCGAGGCCGCGCACGTGGACGTCCGCCTCGACCGCTGGGGACGGGCCGCCGTCGCAGCGGTCGTCGTCGGCCTGCTGCTGTTCGGTGTCTGGCCCAACCGTCTGTTCGATCTCGCCAGATCCGCCGGAGACAGCGTGCAACCCGCGGCCACAACGGCCGCTGCTCCCACCGTAAAGGGCCCCCTTGAGGGTGTGAAGGGCCACTAACACCGGGTATATCCGTGAAGCTTCCCGCCACAATTTTCCGCCAGTACGACATCCGCGGCCTCGTGGACGAACAGCTCACGCCCGCCGCCGCACGCGCCGTCGGACAAGCGTACGCCACGTTCGCCTGGGAGCGTCTCGGCACCGGCAAACCGCCGCGCGTCGCCGTCGGTCGCGACAACCGCCCGTCGGGTGCCGCCCTCGCACAGGGCGTGCGCGAAGGAATCGCCGCGGCAGGGGGGGCCGCCGTCGACGTCGGCGAGCTGCCGACCCCTGCACTCTATTTCGCGACCAAAACGCTGCCGGTGGATGGCGGCATTCAAGTCACCGGCTCGCATAATCCGCCTGAGTTCAACGGCTTCAAGATGGTGCTCGCCCACGACGCGGTGTTCGGCGACGACATCCAGGTCCTGTACAGACTCATCAACGACGGCAAGCTCACCGCGAAACCTGGCGGGACGACGTCCACACATCGCGATCTCCTCCAGGCATATCGCGAAGCCATCGTCAAGCGCAACGCGCCACTCGCGCGGCGGTTCAAGGTCGTCGTGGACTGCGGCAACGGCGTCACGAGTCTCGTGGCCGTCGAGACGCTGAAGCAGTTGGGCGCCGATGTCGTTGCCTTGTTCGCCGAGTCCGACGGCACGTTCCCCCATCACCATCCCGACCCGACCGTCCTCGAGAACCTCCACGACCTCCAGATCGCCGTCAAAAAAGAGCAGGCCGAGCTGGGCATCGCCTTCGACGGCGACGGCGACCGCATCGGCGCGGTCGATGAGAAGGGCGCGCCGGTGCTGGGAGACCAGCTGCTGGTGCTGTTCGGGCGCGACCTGGTGCACCGCATGGGCAAAGGCAAGCCGGTGATCTTCGACGTGAAGTGCTCGGAGGTCCTGCCGCAGATGCTGCAGCGCGCCGGTCTCGAGCCGGTCATGTGGAAGACGGGGCATTCGTTCATCAAACAGAAGATGAAGGAGATCGGCGCGCCGCTCGCGGGAGAAATGAGCGGTCACATGTTTTTCGGCGGCGACTGGTACGGATTCGATGACGCACTCTTCGCCGCGGCCCGGCTGCTGGCGTACGTCGCGCGCGAAGGTGGGCCGCTCTCCCGCCTGCTCGCCGATCTCCCGAAGACGTACGCGACGCCCGAAATGCGCGTCGATTGTCCCGATGAACAGAAGTTCGACGTCGTCCAGCAGGCGGCGGCGGAGTTTGCCGCGAAGTACCCCGTCTCGACGCTGGACGGCGTGCGTATCACCTTCCCGGAAGGGTGGGGATTGCTGCGCGCCTCGAATACGCAGCCTATGCTGGTGATGCGGTTCGAAGCGACGAGCCTGAAAGCGCTCGACGCGTATCGCGCCGAGATCGAGGGCTGGCTGACGGCGCACGGCGTGACTGCGTGACACGGTCGAACCGGCGCAGGCTGTACCTGATCGGCGCCGGTCTGCTGGTGGCTGCGTTGGTCGGCGGCCGCTGGCTGGCGGTGGAGACGGCGGAACGGGCATGGGATCGCACATTCGCGGGGGGCGAGGCCTTGATTGCCGCCCGCGATCTCGCCCGGCTGCTCCAGGCATTTGTCCTCATCGTGGCGATTGCGTGGATGGCAGGGAATCTCCTCATCGTGTATCGGGCGATCGGCTCCGTGCAGATGCCGCGCCGGCTCGGTGACCTCGAGATCGTGGAAGCAGTGCCGCGCCGCACGCTCCTCGCCGCCACCGTCCTCCTCGGCATCATCCTCGGCACCTTGCTGTCTCTGGGCACGGGGGACTGGTGGCGTCACGCCGTCCTGGCCGCGTCGCCACCGCGCTTCGGCGTCCTCGATTCGACAAAACTGGGCCATGACGCCGGCTACTATGTCAGCGTCCTCCCCTGGCTGGCCGCGATCGAGAACCGCACGCTCATGCTCGTCGTCGCCGCCCTCGGCATTGTGGCGCTGCTCTACGGCGTGATCGGATCCCTGCGCATCCGCCGGGGCCGCATTCGCGCCAGCGACTACGTCCGCGCCCACCTGGGGGTACTGCTCGCGTGTCTCGCCGTGGTCATTGCGTGGGGCGCGGCGCTCGATCCGGCGGAAATCGTGGGCGGATTGCACGGAGCGGTGGATCAAGCCGCTCTCACCGTGCGCATACCGGGGTCGGATGTGGTGGCGGCGGTGGCGATCGTGACGGCAGTCATCTCGCTCGTCTGGGCCTGGCGAGACCGGCCCACGCTGATTCTCGCCGGCTGGGCGGCCCTGCTCGTGTCGCTCAGCGCCGGCTATTTCGTGATTCCCGGTGTCGTGCGCGCGTCGGCCGGGCCTGAAAGCGCCGAGCTGACACATCGTCGCGCGGCACTGGAGCGCCTCGCGTTCGGACTTGTGGACGTCGATCCCAGCGCACCGCCGGCGTTCCCGTCGGGGGAGGCGGCCGTGCGTGCCATGCCGCTGTGGGATCCCGCCCATGTCGCCGCGGCGCTCGGCGACGTTCCAGCAATCGCCGTCGCGCTGCGCCCTCCTCCGCCGCGCAGAGAGGATCGCGGCGCGGTTTGGCTGATCGCCCCGACGAATGGCCCACGTCCCGTCCGCCTCGCGGTGGAGACGGACACTGGCCTCGCGGTGACGTCGCTGCCGTCCGGGAATGCCGCGGTGCTGTTTGGTCCCGGATTTCCAGGACCGGTGGTTACGTCCGCTGACAGCGCACCGCCCGGTCCTCCCGCCGGGTTCGGCGCTGTTCGACTTACGGGCGCCTGGCGTCGCTTCGCGATCGCGTGGACGATTCAGTCGTGGGGATTGGCCCGCGGCGAATCGAACGGCAGAGTGCTGCTGTGGCGGCGCGACGTCACGGAGAGATTGCAGCGTCTCGCTCCGTTCGCGCGCTTCGGCGCTCCGGCGCCGGCTCTGCGCAACGGCGCGTTGTGGTGGGTGAGCTGGGGCTACGTATCGCACGACGCGTTTCCGCTGGTGCGGCCGCTCCCCTGGCGCGGCGCCGAGGTGCGCTTTCTCCGCGCGGGTCTTGTCGGCGCGGTGCGCGTCGCCACGGGCGAGACCCATCTCTGGCTTGCGCCGGGGTACGACTCGCTGACTGCCACCTGGGCGCGACGCTTTGAGCCGCTGATCGAGCCCGCGGACCGGCTCCCCGCCGACCTCCGGGCACAGCTCGCTTATCCGGGTGAGGCGTTCAGGGCTGCTGTCGCCGCGTTACTGCGCGCCAGCGCCGACTCCGACGCGCAAGCCGGATGGATCATGCGCCCGCGGGAACCGTATCAACTGGGCGCGCCGGACGGGGGAGTCTGGACCGCCGTCGCTCTCGAGTCGGGGTTGCTCACGCCGAAACGGTTCGTGGGCTTAAGCGCGGCCGCCATCACGGCGAGGGGTCCCGAGCTCCACCTCTGGCAGCCGACGCCCGTTGATCCTTCCGTCGAGCGCCTGCCGGGCGAGCTGGTCGGCTCGTCGTTGCTCCGGCCCGGCCAGCTGCGCGTGTGGCCCGTCGGGAAGTCCATCATCACAGTGCAGGCGCAGATCCTCGACCCGGTCGACGCGCGGACACGACCGGCTCCGCGCCTCACCGATGTTTACGTCACGCTGGACGGCCGCGCCGGACACGGGCTGACGGCTCGCGCCGCGCTGCTGGGCGGCGAACAGATCATCACGGATACGACGCTCGCGGCACGGTGGGAACGCGTGCGCCGGCTGGCCGTCCGGGCGGATTCAGCGCTCGGCGTCGGTAACCTGGGGCTGTTCGGGCAGCTGTGGCGCTCGCTCATCGGTGAGCTTGCTCCAGCCCACCGCCCTCGCTAGGTTGCGCCGCCGTGACGGCCCCTGGAACGATCGTTGTTGCCCTCGGAGGAAACGCCGTCGCCCCACCCGGTGAGCGGCCGACGATCAGCAATCAATTCCGGCATACGCGCGCGAGCCTCGTCCCCATCGTGGACCTCGCGGCGGCAGGATGGCACATCGTCCTCGTCCATGGCAACGGGCCGCAGGTCGGCGACGAGCTGGCGCGCAACGAGATCGCCGCCGATGAGGTCGAGCCACTGCCCCTCGGGGTGCTGGTGGCAGGAACGGCCGGATGGATGGGTTACATGATTCAGCAGTCGCTGCAGAACGCGCTCGCGCGCGCTGGCGTGCAGCGTTCCGTCGTCACACTGATCACGCAGACGCTGTGTCGCGCCGACGATCCCGATCTGCGCACTCCGTCGAAGCCGGTCGGTCACGTGCTCGACCCGGTGCGGCAGGCGCGGCTCATTGCCCGTGGCATTCCGGTTAAGGACGGGCGCCGGCTCGCGCCCAGCCCCAAGCCAGCCGGGATTGTCGAGCAGCAGATGGTGCGCGATTTGACCGCCGCGGGCCACATCGTGATCGCGGGTGGTGGCGGGGGCCCGCCGGTCTATCTGGATCCTAAGCTGGGCCTCGAGGGCATCGACGCGGTCGCCGATAAAGATCGTGTCGCCGCGATCCTGGGGCGAGAAATCGGGGCGCACGTGCTGTTGATCCTGACCAATGTGAAGGCCGTCTACCACGGCTTCGGCACGCCGCGCCAGGAAGCGATCCCGCGGCTGACACTGGCGCAGGCAGACCACCTGCTCGCAGGCAAGGAGCTCGGCACGGGCAGCATGCGCCCCAAGGTGGAGGCCGCCGCCGCGTTTGTGCGCACCGGGGGAGAGCGCGCCATTATCGCGGAGCTGGCCGATGGCGTTGCCGCACTCCGCGGCGAAGCGGGAACGACGATCGCGAAGGAGCACGCGTGAATCTGCACGAGTACCAGGCGCGGGACATTCTGCGGCGGACCGGCATCCCTGTGCCGGCGGGCGAAGTCGCGAGCACACCGGGGGAGGCGCGGGCGATCGCGGAGCGCTTCGGCGGTAAGGTCGTCGTCAAAGCGCAGGTCCACGCGGGCGGTCGCGGAAAGGCGGGCGGCGTCAAGCTCGCAACAAGCGCGGCCGAGGCCGAGACGCATGCCAAGGCGATCCTCGGCATGACGATCAAGGGTCTCACGGTGCAGAAGGTCCTCGTCGCGCCGGCAGCAGAGATCGCCTCCGAGAGCTACGTCGGGATCATCGTGGATCGCTCCTCGCAGCGGCCCGTCCTGATGGTCAGTCCCGCCGGGGGCATAGACATCGAGGAAGTGGCGACCAAGACGCCCGAAAAGATTCATCGGCTTGCCATCGACCCACGGTACGGACTGCTGCCGCATCAAGCGCTGACGCTCGGTTTTGCGCTCTACAACGACGTGAAACAGGCGCGCGCCGCCGCCGACATCATGCAGAAGCTGTACGGTGCGGTCTACGCAGTCGGGGCGTCACTCGCCGAGATCAACCCGCTCGTCACCACTCCCGACGGGAGCGTGCAAGCACTCGATGCCAAGATCGCCATCGACGACAACGAGCTGGAGCGCCGCCCCGACATTGCCGTACTGCGCGATCCAGCCTCGGAAGCGCCCGAAGAGGTCGCCGCGCGCGAGGCCGGACTCACCTTCATCAAGCTCGAAGGCAACGTCGGCTGCTGCGTAAACGGCGCGGGGCTCGCGATGGCAACGATGGATCTCGTGAAGTACTACGGGGGCCAGCCGGCGAACTTCCTCGACATCGGGGGAAGCTCCAATCCACAGAAGGTTGTTGCGGCACTGCGCATCATCACCGGCGATCCCAACGTCAAGGCGATCCTTTTTAACATCTTCGGCGGCATTACGCGGGGCGACGACGTCGCGAACGGAATCGTTCAAGCCACGAACGCGTTTCCGCTCAAGGTCCCGATCGTGATCCGACTGACCGGCACGAACGAGCAGGAAGGCATTGCGATTCTCGAGCGCGCGGGGTTTGCGGCGCTGACGGACATGGACGAGGCGGTGAAACAAGCGGTGGCCAAGGCCAAGGGGAAGGCCGCGTGAGCGTCTTCATCGATCAGGCGACGCGCCTGGTGGTGCAGGGCATCACAGGCCGCGACGGATCGTTCCATGCGAAGCAGATGATCGCATACGGCACCAAGGTCGTGGCCGGCGTGACGCCGGGCAAAGGCGGCCAGCGGTTTGAGGGCACAGTCCCGGTGTTCAACACGGTAGCCGAGGCCGTCCACGAGACCGAGGCCAATACGTCGGTCATCTACGTCCCCGCGGCGGTCGCCGCCTCCGCGATTTTCGAAGCCGCCGATGCCGGTATCGGCCTGATCATCTGCATTACCGAAGGGATCCCTGTCTTGGACATGACACGCGCCTTGCCGTTCGTCCACGAGCGGGGCGCGCGCCTGGTGGGACCGAACTGCCCTGGCCTCATCTCGCCGGGCCAGAGCAAAGTGGGAATCATCCCCGGCAACATCTGCAAACCCGGGAAAATCGGAGTCGTGTCCCGCAGCGGCACGCTGACGTACGAGATCATCCATCAGCTGTCGACCAACGGACTCGGCCAATCCACGTGCGTGGGGATCGGCGGCGATCCGCTGATCGGCACGAACTTCATTCACTGCCTGGCGGCCTTCGAGGCCGATGCCGAGACCGAGGCGGTCGTGATGATCGGCGAGATCGGCGGGACGGACGAGCAGCAGGCGGCTGAATTCGTGCGCGACCACGTCAACAAGCCGGTCATCGGATTCATCGCCGGCCAGACCGCGCCCCCGGGCCGCCGCATGGGGCACGCGGGGGCGATCATTTCGGGCTCATCGGGAACCGCGGCGGAGAAGATGGCCGCGCTGGCGAAGGCGGGCATCAGCGTGATGAAACGCCCCGCCGACGTGGTCCCATTACTCAAGGAGCGGATGTAGCGGCATGCTGACCTTAGCGATCATCAAGCCAGACGCAGTCGCCGCCCGGCACACGGGCAAGATCATCGCCCATCTGGAGGCGGAGGGCTTCCAGATCCGGGATGCCCAAATGGTGGTCCTGACGCAATCGCGGGCGGAGGCGTTCTACGAGGTACATCGTGAGCGCCCCTTCTTCGGCCCGCTGGTCGCGTTCATGACCTCCGGGCCGGCGCTTGCCCTGGCGCTGGAGCGTGACGACGCGGTCACGCACCTGAGAAAAGTCATTGGGGCTACCGATCCGGCTCACGCCGAGGCGGGAACGATCCGGCGGCTCTACGCCCAATCGAAGGAACGCAACGCCATTCATGCGTCCGACTCGCCGGAAAATGCCGCACGAGAAGTGGCGTTTTTCTTCCCGGCGCGTGGCAAGCGCTGACGCCGTTGACGCAAGTGCCACAAGGGTTTAGCTTCGCTCACCATGTTGCGAGTAGATCTGCGGGAGTTGGCCCAGGGCAGGGCCGTACCGACCCAGGGCGAGCTCAAGCAGGACGATCCGGCGCTGGAGGGCGCGGATATCACCCTGCGGGACCCGGTGTCGGTGACAGGGCGTTTGCAATTCATAGGCGAGGGGCGGTTCTACTGGCAGGGAACGGCTCGCACGGTCGCGCAGGGCGACTGCCGGCGCTGTCTGACCGCCGTGGCCACGCCCTTGCAGTTGGAAATTGGGGCGTTGTTTACGCAGGACGCGGACGCGCTCGATGATCCTGATTCCTACCCGGTGACGCCCGAGGCGACGGAAATCGACGTGACGCCCGCGGTGCGCGAGGAGCTGATGCTCGCCGTGCCACGGTACGTCCTGTGCCGTGACGATTGCAAAGGACTCTGCCCGCAGTGCGGAACGGATCTGAACGCCGGCTCGTGTGGATGTGCGCCCGCTACTGAAGCCCGCTGGCAGCCGCTCAAGGCCCTGAAGGACAAGCTCAGCTCATAACCCGAGGACGATCGCATGGCCGTACCCAAGCGCAGGACCTCAAAGCGCAAGAAGCGCGCGCGCCGCACACACTACAAGGCGGTGCGTCCTACGCTGCAGGCCTGCCCGCGCTGCGGTGACATGAAACAGCCCCATCGCGTTTGCCCGACGTGCGGGTATTACAACGGCGAACAGCGAGTGACCGTCGAGGACTGATGATCCGCATCGCATTGGATGCGATGGGAAGTGACAACGCCCCTCAAGTGGAAGTGGAGGGCGCGGCGCAGGCGCTCAAAGAGCTGCCTGCCGAATTCCAGATCCAGCTCGTGGGACGCAAGGCGGACATCGAGGCCGCGCTCGCCCGCTTACCCGGCGGGGGGGATCGCACGCGCATCGACATCGTGGACGCGCCAGAAGTCGTGGGCATGGGCGACAAACCCCTGGCTGCGATCCGCGGCAAGCCGCGCTCGTCGATCGCGGTCGGCCTCGGATTGCAGAAAAAGGGCAAGTCGGACGCCTTCATCTCCGCGGGCAACACCGGTGCCGTGATGGCCGCGAGCACCCTGCTGTTGCGGCTGCACCCCGGCGTGCAGCGCGCCCCCATCGGAGCGCTCTTTCCGAGCGCGGGACAGCCGGTTCTGGTCGTCGACGCCGGCGCCAACGTCGACTGCGACGCCCGCGAGCTCGTGGGCTTCGCGCATCTCGGTTCCGTGTACGCGCGCGACGTGTTGGGCCGCAATAATCCGACTGTCGGCCTGCTGAACATCGGCGAGGAAGACGAGAAGGGAAACGCGGTCGTCAAGGAAGCGCACCAGCTCCTCAAGCAGACCCCCGGCATTCATTACATCGGCAACGTCGAAGGGCGGGAAATCCCCGTCGGCGAGGCCCGGGGGCAGCGCCTCGATGTCGTGGCCTGCGACGGCTTCGTCGGCAACGTCGTGCTCAAGTTCTACGAATCTGCCGGTCGCGTCTTCGTGTCGCTCATCAAGCGCGAGGCACCGGACGTGCTGCAACGGCCTGAGATGGGCAACGTGCTGAGCGTGCTCGATTACGCGACGTACGGGGGCGCGCCGCTGCTTGGCGTCCAGGGCGTAGTGATCATCTGTCACGGCGCCTCTCCCGCCAGGGCGATCAAGAATGCGATCCGCGTCGCCGCCCAGGCGGTGCGCAGTCATCTCTCCGACGACATCGCCGCGGAGTTCTCCGAAGGGAAGGTCCCCGCGTGAAACGGCCCTTTGCCGAGCTGTGGGGCACCGGCAGCTACGCACCGCCGCGCATCATGACGAACGACGAGTTCTCGAAAATCCTCGACACATCGGATCAGTGGATTCAAGAGCGCACGGGCATCCGCGAGCGGCGCGTGTCGAGCAAGGACGAGACGAACGCCTGCATGGGGAAAGCCGCGGCTCTACAGGTCCTTCAAGAAACCGGACTGACGCCACTCGACATCGACGCGATCGTCTATGCGACGGCGTCGCCCGACCGGCTCCTGCCTTCGCAGGCCTGCGATCTCCAGGCGATCCTCGGCGCCAAGAACGCGGCGGCATTCGATGTCGGTGCGGCCTGCTCTGGGTTCGTCTTCGCGCTCAGCACGGCCGAAGGCATTATCGCGGCCGAGCAGGCGGAGCACGTGTTGGTGATCGCCGCCGAGAAGCTCACCAGCATCATGGATTGGAGTGACCGCACGACGGCGGTGTTGTTCGGCGACGGCGCAGGCGCGACGATCGTACGCAGAAGCGCAAACGGCCGCGGCATCCTGTCGGTCTATCTGAAAACAGACGGCACCCTCGCCGAGCTGCTGTACCGGCCGGGTGGCGGCGCAACGCATCCGCCCAGTGAAGAGCTGCTCAAAGATCACAGCTACTACATCAAGATGGCCGGCCGCGAAGTCTTCAAAGCCGCCGTGCTGTCGATGGCTGACGCCTGCGACCACGCGCTCGAGCGCGCGGGGATGGCCGCCGGCGACATCGACTTGCTCATCCCCCATCAGGCCAACATCCGTATCATCGAAGCCACCGCCAAGCACGCCGGCGTGCCGATGGACAAGGTCTACGTCAACGTGGACCGGTTTGGAAACACGTCGGCGGCGTCCATCGCCATCGCGCTCGACGAGGCCGTGAAAACCGGCCGGCTGAAGCCGGGCATGGTCGTGATGCTGTGCGCGTTCGGCGCGGGCTTCACCTGGGGCAGCATGGTCGTGCGGTGGTAAGTACGATCTGGCTCTGCCCGGGACAAGGCGCGCAAAAAGTCGGCATGGGAAAAGATCTCGCAGAACGGTTTCCGGCGGCGCGCGCGGTATTCGACGCGATCGACGAAGCGCTCGACGTCCCATTGTCCCGAATCATGTTCGAGGGACCGGAAGACGAGCTGACGGCGACGCAAAACGCGCAGCCCGCGATTCTTGCCCATAGCGCCGCCGTCTTTGCCATTGTCCGCGACACCGTGGACAGTGTCGTCGCCGCTGCGGGCCACTCGCTGGGGGAGTATTCGGCCTACGTCACCGCAGCCGCGCTGGGCTCGCCGCAAGCGGCGAAGCTCGTCCGGCGGCGCGGCGAGCTGATGCAGAAGGCGGGCGAAGAGCGGCCCGGCACGATGGCGGCGGTGCTTGGTCTTGCCACGAAGGAAGTGGAAGCCGCATGTGAAGAGGCCTCGCACCAGGCGAGCCTCGCGGTCCCCGCGAACATCAACGCACCGGATCAGACCGTGATCTCGGGCGATCCGGAAGCGGTCAAGCGTGCCGGTGAGGTCTGCAAGAAGCGGGGCGCCACGCGCGTCATCCATCTCAACGTGAGCGGCGCGTTTCACTCGCCGTTGATGGCTCCCGCGAAGAATCATCTCCAGCTGGCGCTGGAACGCGCCGAGTTCTCCGATCCGGCATTTCCCGTGGTCGCCAACGCCACCGCGGAAGCCGTGAAGGACGCCGGCCGTGCCCGCCGCCTGCTCTCGGACCAACTCACCGCGGCGGTCCGCTGGGTAGAATGCATGCAGCAGGCGGCGCGTCTGGGCGGCGAAGGGGCGCGCTTTGTGGAGATCGGCCCGGGCACCGTGCTCGCGGGCCTCTTGAAGCGAATCGTACCCGAAGCGAACGTGGTCAGCCTTGGAACTGCGGATGAGGTGACCAAATTCATGGAAGCAGCATGACCATCACTCGACGGGGGGAAATAGATCCCGCGGCGGAGCGCGGGAATCGCATGCAGCTCGATCTGACGGGAAAGGTCGCGCTCGTCACGGGCGGGACGCGCGGGATCGGCCACGACATCTGCCGCGCATTCATCGACGCCGGCGCGAAGGTCGCCCTGTGCTCGCGCGACAGCGCAGCGGCGGAGCAGGCTGCGAGCGGCTTCGGCGAGGGAACCCGCGGCTACGCCTGCGACGTCGGCGTGAGCAATCAGGTGGAAGCGTTCGCCAAAGCGGTCGAAAAGGACTTCGGGCAGATCGACGTCCTCGTCAACAATGCCGGGTTCACCAAGGACAATCTGCTGTTTCTGCTGAGCGAAGCGGACTGGGATTCGGTCGTGGATACGAACCTCAAGGGCACGTTCCTGATGACCAAGTACGCCGCGCGCGGCATGATCAAGCGGCGCTGGGGTCGCGTCATCAACATTACGAGCGTGGTGGGGCTGAACGGCAACAAGGGCCAATCGAATTACTCCGCTTCTAAGGCAGGGATCATCGGGTTCACCAAGTCCGTCGCCAAGGAGCTGGCCTCCCGCAACGTATTGGTGAATGCCGTCGCTCCGGGCTTTGTCGAGACGGAGCTTACACAGAGCGTCTCCCCAGAAGCCCGGAAGTACTTCCTAGACAACATTCCGCTGGGACGGCTGGGGCAAAGCTCCGAAATTGCAGCCGCCGTCCTCTTTCTCGCCTCCGACTTAGCCAGCTACATTACGGGTCAGGTGCTGGTCGTCGATGGCGGGATGGTGATGTGAGCTCCCTTACCTTCGCTGAGGGTTACCCATGGCAATGGACATGAAGCAGCTCGAAGAGAAGGTCAAAGACATTATCGTCGAAGAGCTTGGGGTCGAGCGCGACAAGCTCACCAACGACGCAAGCTTCATGGAAGACCTCGGGGCCGACAGCCTCGACACGGTCGAGCTGGTCATGGCCTTCGAGAAGGAATTCGACATCGACATCCCGGACGAAGAGGCGGAGAAGCTGCGCACCGTCGGGGCCGCGATGAACTATCTCCACGACAAGATGGGGAAAGGCAAATAGTGACGCGCC
>DATGVC010000299.1:0-12646 GCA_035300745.1 Gemmatimonadales bacterium
GGCATCGTCGTGACGATGGGCGGCAAGTCGGTCTACCACACGGGGGACACCGCGCTCACGCTCGAGATGCAGCTGCTGGCCGGCCGCCCCCCCATCGACCTGATGCTGGTGCCGATCGGCGATAATTACACCATGGGCGTCGAGGACGCCGCCCGCGCCGTCGAGTTCGTGAAACCCAAAAGCGTTATCCCAATGCACTACAACACGTGGGATCTCATCAAAGCCGATCCCGCGGAATTTCGGCGGCTGGTCGGCAACACGTCGGCCGTCACGATCTTGAAGCCCGGGGAATCCTACACGCTCTCATAAGATGGATATCGAACGCGATCTGTTTCCGGAACGACACATCGGCCCGTCCGCCGAGGACCAGGCCGCGATGCTCGCCACGCTCGGCTACGACTCGCTCGACGCCTTCATCGATGCGGTGGTGCCGGCGGACATCCGGCTGCGTCAGCCGCTGCGGATTCCCGATGCCAAGTCCGAGCAGGAAGCGCTCGAGGAGCTGCGCTTGCTCGCCGCGCAGAATCAGGTCTTCCGCTCCTACCTCGGCATGGGCTACCACGACTGCGTCACGCCCACCGTGATCCAGCGCAATGTGCTGGAGAATCCCGGTTGGTACACGGCCTATACGCCGTACCAGGCGGAGATCGCCCAGGGCCGGCTGGAGGCGCTGCTCAACTTCCAGACGATGGTGTCGGATCTGACCGGGCTCGAGATCGCCAACGCCTCACTGCTCGACGAAGGGACCGCGGCCGCCGAAGCCATGCACCTGACGGAGGCCGTCTCGAAGCACCAGGGGAAGCTGGCCTACCTGGTCGACGACAACTGCCATCCGCAGACGATCGCGGTGGTCCGGACGCGCGCCGCCGCACGCGGGATCGACGTCGTGGTCGCCGATCCCGACACGTTCCGGTTCGATGGCAACACGATCGGCGCCCTGATCCAGTATCCCGCGACCGACGGCGCGATCCGCGACTATCGCCCACTGTGCGAGGCCGCGCACGGGGCTGGCGCGCTGGTCACGGTGGCCACCGATCTGCTCGCGCTCACGCTGCTCGCGCCACCCGGCGAATGGGGCGGGGGAGGCGCCGACATCGCCGTCGGCAACTCGCAACGCTTTGGCGTGCCGCTCGGCTACGGCGGCCCGCATGCCGCCTTCTTCGCGACGCGCGACGAATTCAAGCGCCACTTGCCCGGGCGCATCATCGGTGTCTCCAAGGACCGAGCGGGACGCACCGGGCTCCGGATGGCGCTGCAGACGCGCGAGCAGCACATCCGGCGCGAGAAGGCGACGAGCAATGTCTGCACCGCGCAGGTGTTGCTTGCCGTGGTCGCCGCGATGTACGCGGTCTATCACGGCCCTGAGGGCTTGCGGCGCATCGCGCGGCGCGTGCACGCGTACACGGCTTCGCTCGGCGCGGCGCTGGAAAAACTGGGATACAGTCTCGCCTATCGCCATTTCTTCGATACGCTGGCCGTCGAAGTGCCGCAGGATGTGCTCCCCCGCGTCATCGATGCGGCTCGCGCGAAGCTGATCAATCTGCGGACGCTGTCGCAGACGCGCATCGGCGTGGCGCTCGACGAAACCGCGACCGGCGATGACGTCGCCGATGTCATCGCGGCGTTTGCGGTAGGGGCCGAGAAATCAGGCGGTCCCGCGCGCGACGCGCCGTCCGCGATTCCCGAGGGCCTGGCGCGCACCACGCCGTTCTGCACGCACCCCGTCTTCAACACACACCACTCCGAAACGGAGATGCTGCGTTACCTGAAGCGGCTCGAGGACCGCGACCTGTCGCTCACCGCGGCCATGATTCCCCTCGGCTCGTGCACGATGAAGCTCAACGCGACGACCGAGATGATTCCCATCACGTGGCGCGGCTTCAACGGCCTCCATCCCTTCGCGCCGCGGTCGCAGGCGCAAGGCTACGCGACGCTGTTTCGCCAGCTCGAGGCGTGGCTCGCCGAAATCACCGGGTTCGCCAGGGTCTCACTGCAGCCCAATGCCGGCTCGCAGGGGGAGTTTGCGGGGCTGCTCGTCATCCGCGCGTACCACCAGCGCCGCGGCGAGGCGCATCGCACGACGTGCCTGATTCCGCAGTCGGCCCATGGCACGAATCCGGCGAGCGCGGTGATGGCGGGCATGCAGGTCATGGTGGTCAAGACCGACCTGCAAGGCAACATCGACGTCGCCGATCTCGAGGCAAAGGCCGAAGAGCATCGCGACACGCTGGGCGCCCTGATGGTGACCTATCCGTCGACGCACGGCGTCTTCGAAGCGTCGATCAGGAAGATTTGCCGCATCGTGCATCAGCACGGCGGCCAGGTCTATATGGACGGCGCCAACATGAATGCCCAGGTCGGCTTGTGCCGCCCGGGCGACATCGGTGCCGACGTGTGCCATCTCAACCTCCATAAGACGTTCTGCATTCCGCACGGCGGCGGCGGACCCGGCACGGGACCCATCGGCGTCGCGGAGCACCTGGCGGCATACCTACCCACGCACCCGGTCGTGGACGTCGGGATTCCCTTGGCCGAAAGCGCGGGGACAGTCTCCGCGGGACCGTGGGGCAGTCCGTCCATTCTGCCGATTTCCTGGGCGTACATCGCGATGATGGGACGAGACGGCCTGACGCTCGCTACCAAGGTGGCGATCCTCAATGCCAATTACATCGCGCGTCGTCTGCAGGAAGGCGGACACTACGAATTACTGTACGCCGGACAGCACGGCCTCGTCGCGCACGAGTGCATCATCGACACGCGGCCGTTCAAGAGCTCGGCGGGCGTGGACGTCGAGGACATCGCCAAGCGGCTGATCGATTACGGCTTCCACCCACCCACCGTCTCCTTCCCGGTCGCGGGCACGTTGATGGTGGAGCCGACGGAGAGCGAGCCGAAGGTCGAACTGGACCGGTTCGTGGACGCGCTGATCGCCATTCGCGGCGAGATTCGCGAGATCGAGACCGGCGAGGCCGACCGCGACAACAACCTGCTGAAGAACGCGCCGCACCCGCTCGCCGATCTGCTGGCGGACAGCTGGGATCGTCCCTACGCGCGTGAGCGCGCCGGTTTCCCGACCGCCGCGACGCGCGAGCACAAGGTGTGGCCGCCCATCGGCCGGATCGATGCGGCGTTCGGAGACCGAAACCTGGTTTGTACCTGCCCGCCGGTGGAGGCGTACGCCACTGTCTGACGGTCGGACGGTCGGACGGCCGGTCTGGAGTCTGGTGGTCGATTCCCAGGGGCACCCGGGCGTCGAGAACATGGCGACGGATGAGGCGTTGCTGACGAGAGTCCTACAGTCCGGTGGTGCGTTTCTTCGATTGTACCGATGGGATCCTCCAACATTGTCGATCGGGCGCAACCAGCCGTTCATCGCCGCCATGGGCGAGGGCGTCCCCGTCGTGCGTCGACCGACGGGAGGCCAGGCCGTGTGGCACGAGCATGAGCTGACGTACGCGGTCGCGGCCCCAGTCGCCGTCTTCGGCTCGTTGCGGAGGGCCTATCAAGCAATCCATGCCCGGCTTGCGGCCGCATTGCGATCGCTCGATGTGGACGCCGTCTTGGCGCCGCGCCGTCCGACCGTCCGACTGTCCGACCGTCCGACGTCGTGTTTCGCTGCTCCCGTCGGTGGCGAGATCGTGGTCCAGGGCCGCAAGCTGGTGGGCTCCGCCCAGGTGCGTCGTGGTGATGCCTTCCTGCAGCATGGCTCGATTCTCCTTGATGGCGCTCAGCCATCGTCCGACAATCAGGAAACGACGCTCGCCGCCGTGCTCGGCCGGCCCGTGAGCTTCGAAGAAGTGGCCGCCGCGATCGTCGAAAACTGGAGCCATCTGGCGTCAGTCGCCCCGCGGTGAAATGTTAAGCGCCATGCTCCGGCGCTCGCTTCCCCGCCTCCCGGTCTCCGTCGTTCTTGTCGTCGCCGTGCTCGCCCTCGGGGGGTGCGAGCGCCGCGGCGGCTGTACCGGCGCAAACTGCGGCACGCTCATCAATGCCGCCGTGGCCGAGCCGGGTACGCTGCTGCCGCCCTCGAGCGAGGACATCGTCTCCAACGACATCGGTGAGCAGCTGTTCCTGAAGCTCGCCGACGTAGGGATGTCCGAGAACACGCTGGGCGATGAAGACTTTCAGGCGCTGCTCGCGCAGAAGTGGGAATGGGACGGCCCGCTGACGCTGGTGTTCCACCTGGATCCCCGCGCGCGCTGGCAGGACGGTCGGCCGGTCACGGCGGCAGACGTCGAGTTTACGTTCAACGCCTATACCGATTCGGCGGTGGCATCGCCGTACCGCCCCAAGCTGCGCCGCATCGCGAGCGTCACACAGCGAGATTCACTCACCGCCGTGTTTCGCTTCAGAGACCGCTATCCCGAGATGTTTTACGACGCCGTGTACCACATGCGGATCCTGCCGGCGCATCTGCTGCGCCCGGTGCCGCGTGACCAATGGAAGACCGCACCATTCGGCCGGCAACCCGTGGGCGACGGTCCGTATCGATTCGTCCGCTGGCAGACGGCCCAATCCATCGAGCTGATCGCCGATTCGACATTCTTTCTCGGCCGCCCCGGGATTCGGCGGCTGATCTGGCGATTCACCCCCAACCTCCAGGTGGCGGTCCAGCAGGTGATCGCAGACCAGGCGGATATGCGCGAGCAGCTCGTGACGCCCGAGAACGTGGAGCGCGCGCGCGCCGCCAAGCAGCTCGCCGTGTACCCGTTCCGCGGGAGCGTGTTTACCTATCTCTGCTTCAACTCTCGCGCAGGCGACGACACCACGCAGCCGCACCCGATCTTCGCGGACCGCGAGGTGCGCCGCGCTCTCACTATGGCCGTGGACCGGGCCAGCCTCGTGAAGAGCGCGCTGGGCGACCTCGGCAAGGTGCCTCCGGGCCCGATGTCGTCGCTGCTCGGGATCTGGGACCCCGATATCCGGCAGCTGCCGTACGACACCGCGCAGGCCGGGCGAGTGTTGACCTTTCACGGCTGGCGCGATCATGACGGCGACGGCATCCGCGACAAGAATGGACAGCCGCTTGCATTCCATATCCTCGTGCCGACCTCCAGTGTGTTGCGGCGGCAATATGCCCGTCTGTTGCAGCAGCAATTTGGGGCGATCGGCGTGCATGTCGAGATCGACGAGTTGGAGCCGACGGTCGTCAACCAGCGTGCGGCCACCGGCAAGTTCGACACGGTCATTCTGTCGCGGCAAAACGACCCGTCGCCCAGCTCGGGCATCACGCAGAGCTGGACGCGCGCCGAGTCTGGAGGGTCCAATTATTGCCGGTACTACAGTCCAGAGTTCGAAGGTCTTGTGGATCGCGCCGTCACCGCCAGCACGCGCGACCAGGCCCGGGCCTTGTGGCGGAGAGCCATGGAGACGATCAACGCAGATGCGCCCGGCATCTTTCTGTATGCGCTCGAGAACGTCGCCGCCGTGCACAAGCGGGTCGAGAACGTGCAGCTCCGCCCCGACTCCTGGGCCGCCCTGCTGCGCACCTGGCGCATTCCTCCCGACCGGTTGATCGATCGAGACCGCGTGGAGCGATAAGTGACAGGTGGGGGGGCGGCGTGGCTCGCGCGGCGCCTCGTCGCGTCCGTCGCGATCATCTTCGCCGTCGTCACGTTCGTCTTCATCCTGATTCATCTCGCGCCGGGAAAGCCGTGCGGGCAGGTCGGGGGAGGCGAGTACGTAGACCGGGCGGTCTGCGACCAGCTCGTCAAGCAATTCGGGCTCGATAAGTCCATCCCCGAGCAGTACTGGCTCTACCTCGTCGCGCTGGCGCACGGCAATTTCGGGTACTCGTTCTCGCTGCATCGCCCCGTGCGCGACGCGATCGCGGACACGATCCCGTTCACGCTGCAGCTCGCCGGCGCCGCGCTGGTGCTCGACTTCCTTCTCGGGCTTGGCCTGGGCATTTACCAGGCGGTCCGCGTGAATCGCCTCCCTGACGTGGTCCTCGGGAATGTCACGCTTTTCATCTATTCGCTGCCCACATTCTGGCTCGCGCTGCTCCTGTTACTCATCTTCGGCGAGAAGCTGCGGTGGTTTCCCGTCGGCGGGCCCAACGACCTGATCTTCTGTCCGGCCGTCGATTCGCTGTATTGCGTCGCGGATCGCTTCTGGCACCTGGTGCTGCCGGCGTCCACCCTCGGCCTGGTCGGTGCGGCCGGGACAGCGCGCTTCCAGCGTGCGGCCATGCTGGAAGTGGCGACGCAGGATTTCGTGCGCACGGCGCGCGCCAAGGGGGTCCCGGAACGCCGGGTGGTGCTCCGGCATCAGCTCCGCAACGCGCTGCTGTCCTTCATTACACGGTTCGGGCTCGCCTTTCCGTTCCTGCTCACGGGTGCCGTGCTGATCGAGACGATCTACGCGTGGCCGGGCATGGGGCGCCTCGCCTTCGATGCGATTCTGTCGCGGGACTATCCGCTCGTCACCGCGACCGCGTTGATCGCGAGCACCCTCGTCGTTGCCGGGAATCTGCTCGCCGATATTCTGCTGGGCATTGCCGATCCGCGCCTGCGCGTCCGCGCGGACATCGGCCTTGTGCTGGCCACATGACGCTCGGCACGTGGCTCACGCTGTTCGTCGCGCTCGTCGTCGCGGCCGAGGCCGTCCGCGCCCTGCGTCACCGGGGGCTGCGCAGCGAGCGCTGGCGCCGCTTCTTCCGCCACCGGACGGCCTCGTGGGGCCTCGGGATCCTGGCGTTTCTGGTCATCGTCGCGCTGGCGGCACCGCTCATCGCCCCCTTCGATCCGAACAAGCAGCTCGACATTCTCCACCTGACGAATCACGCGCCGTCGTGGACGTTCCTGCTGGGCACCGACTACTTGAGCCGTGATGTCTGGAGTCGCGCGGTGTACGGCGCCCGCGTCTCGCTCGGCATCGGCGCACTGGGCACATTGGTGGCGGTGTCACTCGGCACGCTCGTGGGGGCAGCTGCAGGCTACTACCAGCGCTGGATCGAGGCCGTCCTGATGCGCGGCGTCGACGTCGGCCTCGCCCTGCCCCGCATCTTCATCCTTCTGATGGCCGTGGCGCTGTGGGACGGCCTCCCCTTCGCGGCCCTCGTCATCGCCATCGGGCTGACGTCGTGGTTTGGCACCAGCCGGCTGGTCCGGGCGGAAGTACTCTCCCTGCGGCAGCGCGATTTCGTCGTCGCGGCGCATGCGCTCGGCGCCGGCACGGGCCGAGTTATCTTTCGCCACGTTCTGCCGAACGCCGCCGCCCCGATCATCGTGTCCGCGGCGCTGGGCGTCGGGAACGTGCTCCTGCTCGAAGCGTCGTTGTCCTTCCTCGGCATCGGCGTCAAACCGCCGGGTGCGAGCTGGGGCAACATGATCGCGGATGGCGCGTCGAGCATTTACACCGCGCCGTGGTCGACACTCTTTCCGGGCCTGGCTATCTCCTTGGTCGTGATGTCGCTGAACGCGGTCGCCGACGGGGTGCGGGACGCACTCGATCCGCGCGAGGAGCCCGCGTGAATGCCTCGGTGCTGCTACGCGTCCGTGACCTGAAGACCTATTTCGTCACCGAGCACGGCAAAGGCACCGCGCGCGCGGTGGACGACGTCTCGTTCGATCTCTATCCCGGCGAAACGCTGGGCATCGTCGGAGAATCGGGGTGCGGCAAA
Source organism: Gemmatimonadales bacterium (assembly GCA_035300745.1). Taxonomy (GTDB): domain Bacteria; phylum Gemmatimonadota; class Gemmatimonadetes; order Gemmatimonadales; family GWC2-71-9; genus 20CM-2-65-7. The sequence goes on from DATGVC010000299.1 coordinate 7,625, forward strand.
ACCGTCACGTCCCTCTCCATTCTCCGTCTCGTGCCGGAGCCGCCGGGCCACGTGCTTCCCGGCAGTCTGATCGAATTCGAAGGCCGCAATCTGCTCGCGCTGTCCGCACCTGAGCTGCGCGCCGTTCGTGGCAATCAGATTGCGATGATCTTTCAGGAGCCGATGACGTCGCTGAACCCCGTGTTCACGGTCGGGGATCAGATTGCCGAAGCCGCAATCATCCATCAGCACCTGTCGCGCCGCGCGGCGCGGGCCCGCGCGATCGAGATGCTGCGCCTGGTCGGAATTCCCGACCCCGACGAGCGCGTCGACCACTACCCCCATCAGCTCTCCGGCGGCATGCGCCAGCGGGTCATGATCGCGATGGCGCTCGTGTGTCACCCCAAGGTCCTGATCGCGGACGAACCGACGACCGCGCTCGACGTGACGATCCAGGCGCAGATCCTCGAGCTGCTCGACCGCCTGCAAAGCGAGCTGGGCATGGCGGTGCTGCTGATCACGCACGACCTCGGCGTGGTCGCGGGCCACGCGGATCGCGTCGTCGTGATGTACGCGGGACGTGTCGTCGAGACGGCGCCGACCGACACGCTTTTCGAGCGGCCGACGCACCCCTACACCGAGGGGCTGCTCGCCGCGGTCCCGCGCGTCGACGCGCCGCGCGCACGGCTGCACGCGATCCCCGGCCAGGTGCCGGCGGCGACGGCGTGGCCACCCGGGTGCCGGTTTCATCCTCGCTGTCCGTACGCCTGGGAGAAATGCGAGGCGCAGGAGCCGCCGTTGCTCGAAACGGGAACGCCAGGACATGCCGCGCGCTGCTGGCTCGTGACCGAACCCGAGCGGAAACGATGACGCTCGTCGATGTGCGTGATCTGGTGAAGTACTACGCCGGCGAGCGCAGCTGGTTCGGTCTCGGACGCGCGAAGGCGCCGGTGCGCGCGGTGGACGGAGTGTCGTTCACGATCGCCGCTGGCCGAACACTTGGTCTGGTGGGCGAATCGGGCTCCGGGAAGACGACCGTCGGGCGCACGATGCTGCGGCTGCAGGAGGCGACGTCCGGGACAGTGTTGTTCGAGGATAACGACGTCTTCGCACTGGACGCGACCAGGCTCCGCACGCTACGACGGCGCATGCAGATCGTCTTCCAGGATCCGTACAGCTCGCTCAATCCGCGGATGACGGTCGAAGAAACGCTGCGCGAGCCGCTCGAGATTCACCGGCTGAACGGCGCCGTCTCGGCGCTGCTGGACGAAGTCGGACTCGACGCCGCCTTTGCGAAACGCTACCCGCACGAGCTGTCGGGCGGGCAGCGGCAGCGTGTCGGGATCGCGCGGGCGCTGTCGGTCGAGCCGCAGTTCGTCGTGTGCGATGAGCCGGTCAGCGCGCTCGACGTGTCGGTGCAGGCACAGGTGCTCAATCTGCTCGCCGATCTGCAGGCGAAACGTCACCTCACGTATTTGTTCATTGCGCATGATCTCGCCGTGGTGCGGCACATCGCCGACGACGTCGCCGTCATGTACCTGGGCAAGATCGTCGAGCGCGCGCCAGCGGCGGAGATCTACGCGCAGCCGCGACATCCGTACACGCGCGCGCTGCTGTCAGCCGTGCCCGAGCCGAACCCCCACGCGACCCAGCGCCGCATCGTGCTCGCCGGCGACATCCCCTCGCCCGCGTATCCGCCGTCAGGGTGCCCGTTCCATCCGCGCTGCCCGCATCCGAAGAAGAGCGAGCGGTGCCGCACGGAGCCGCCGCCGCTGCGGCCGATCACGCCGGGACATTTTGCGGCGTGTCACTATGGCGAGGAGCCGATGTGAGCGTGCTATTGGTGCTCGCCCAAACGCTCACCAACCTGGTGATTGTGCCGGCGGGGCCGGGATTACCGCCCGGCTGGCAGCTCAATCGCCTGCAGGGGGTGGATCCCCCAACGTTCGAGGTCACGCGGTCGCACACGTTGCAGGTCGTCGCGATCGGTCAGGGCGGCACAGCAACGTATCGGCTGCGCCCTCCCATTCGACCTCCGTCATCACTGCGGCCAGGTATGCTCACGTGGCACTGGCGCACCGGCACGCCGTTGCGCGCCGCGGACCTGAAACGCCGCGCCGGCGACGACAGCCCCATCCGCGTGGTGATCACGTTCCAGGACGGCCGCACCATCACGTACGCCTGGGGGAATCGAGAGAGCCGCGGGGAGAGTTTTGCGAGCTGGGCTGGACACAACCGGATGGTGGTGGTGCTGCAGCTCGCGGAGGACGCCGACGGTTCCTGGCACGTGGAGCGCCGCGACCCCTTCAGCGACTATCGCCGTCTGTGGAACCGCGCCCCCAAGTCGATCGTGGCGGTGGGTGTGAGCTGCGATTCGGAGGGGACCAAGACTCGGGCGGCCGCGGAGATCGGCGATCTCACCTGGGAGGGGCCCTAGCGCACCCCACCCATAAGCCGCTGTGTCGGTCGCGTCAGCAACAGCAGAATCGCGGCCACCACGAACGTCGTGAGCGCGACGACGCCGAACAGGTTGGGCAAAGGCAAACGATCGAAGAATCCGGCCACCCACCCGGCCATCTTGTTGCCAACCGCAATCGATAGGAACCACAGCCCCATCATCGCTCCGGCGATCCGCGCCGGCGCGAGCTTCGTCACGATCGACAATCCCACGGGGCTGAGACACAGCTCGCCGATGGTATGGAGGAAGTAGACGCCGACGAGCCACCAAGGGCTGACGAGCATGCCCTGCTGCTGCGCCATCTTGGACGCGGGTACCAGCAGGGCAAAGCCGAGCCCCGCGAACAAGAGGCCAAGCGCGAATTTGACGGGGCTCGAGGGTTGGCGCGGTCCCAGTCGGATCCAGAGCCACGCCAGCAGCGGCGCCAGGCCGAAAATCATGAACATCGAGTTCAGCGACTGATACCAGGTCGACGGGAAGTCGTGGCCGAACGCGTGATTGTTCGTGAGCCGGTCGGCGAACAGGTTGAGACTCGATGCGGCTTGCTCGAAAGCAGCCCAAAAGATGCAGGAGAAAATGAAGAATACGACGATCGCGCCAATGCGCTTCCACTCATCCGGGCTAAAGAGATTCACCAAGCGACGCCACCAGGTGCGAGGCGAGAGCAAGATCTCCAAGAAACGGCGCAACCACGGTCTGGCATCCGACGTGGGCCGGCGGCCACTCAAACGTTCGAGCGCCGGCATCAGCCGCGGTTTGCCCGCCGCGTATTGGATGAGCCCGAGCACCATGCCCACGCCGGCGCACCCGAACCCGACGTGCCAGTCGACACGCTGACCCAGCGTCCCCACGACGAGCGGGGCGATGAACGCCCCGAGGTTGATCCCCATATAGAAGATCGAAAACCCCGCGTCGCGGCGCTCGTCATCCTGATCGTACAGCGAGCCGACCATCGTGCTGATGTTGGGCTTGAGCAGGCCGGTCCCCGCCACGATCAGGCATAGGCCGAGATAGAAGGTCGTCACGCTCGGAACGGCCATGCTGAAATGCCCGAGTGCGATGATGATCCCGCCCAGAAACACGCTGCGGTATTGGCCCAGGAAGCGATCCGCGATCCAGCCGCCGGGAATCGCGGCAGCGTAGACGCCAAATCCGTACCACCCGACGATGGACGTCGCCTTGTCGGTCGGAAATCCCAGGCCGCCGTGCGCGGCCGTCGCGGTCATATACAGCACCAGCAAGGCGCGCAGTCCATAGAAGCTGAACCGCTCCCACATCTCCGTGAAGAACAGCGTCGAGAGACCACGTGGATGTCCAAACCATCCGCGATCGGCATGGGATGTGGTGGCGGCCGGTTGTGTCATGCGAACCCTTTCAATCGAACAGGTCGTCCTGCTCCGCGGCGTCGGGATGCTCGGCGGGTCTCAACAACGTGCCGAGCCGTCCCTCCCACTTCTCGACGTCGAAGTGATGCTCGTTCTGCAGCGCACGCCTGAGCACCGGCGAGAATTCGTGGAACGCCTCGAGCAGCTCGCGCGTCGCTTCGCGTAAGGCTGCCAGCCGGAAGCTGTCGTCGGTGGCGGCCATGTCCTCGAGAATGCTCTGCTCGGTGCGCGACGCCACGATCGGCTCCGCCTGCCCCTCGATGAAGACGTTGGTGCGCTGGCCGGGTCCTCGACCCTGCTCGATCGGCGTCAGTCCGAGAATGCGATCCGAACGCCAGTACTTACCATATCCCAGGAACACCATCCGGCCGCGTTTCACGTCCATAAGGCTCCTCACGACCTGCGCTTGTGGTTCCTTCGTATATCGTCTAACGCAACGCGATCAATCTTGCCGTCCATCCGCACGCGCACGTCGTAGTTCTCCCAGTACATGAAATTCGCGAGGGCGGTGAGAAATGTCTCGTTGCGCGCCGGCTGGGACGCGGCGAGCCACTTCTGCGACTGATTGGCCGGTTCCACGAGCAGAATCGCTTCCAACTCCTTCTGCAATGCCGGCGTGATGGGGATGAGATCTGCCGAATCGCTGGTGAAGAAATACAGTTTGTGTAGCGCGTAGAGTCGCTGCAGCTCCTTGATCGGATCGGGTGCGTCGTACACGCGGATGTCGATGTAGCGGTCGGTGCCGCCGAGGTATCCGCCCCTGGCGCGCACGACGAGCAGCGCCGCCGACTGCATCCCCCGCTTGTCCCCGCCTCCCGCCTGTCCCGCCACCAGCGCCGCGATCAACCGATCCGCCAGCGAGCCTCGGCTGCGCTCGAACGTCTCTGCCATGTTCCGCACCGTGGCATCCGAGACCATGATGTTGGCTTGGGCAGCGTAGTCGCGTCCCGTGATGAGTTGGCCTTTACCGCCCGTCCGGCCGTCGGACCGTCCGCCCGTCCTCCCGCCGGCCCAATCAAACGTGGAATCGCCCGTCCAGCTCGCTGAATTCCCATGCGCATCCACCATCCCCACCTGGCGCTGGGAAGGCTGCGGATCGCTGCGCATGATGATCCGCATCGCTTCCGGCGCCGTAGCGCCCCGCGCCAGCAGCTCCAGCCCCTTCTCACCGTAATCCGTGTTGCTGAGCGCCTGCGTCGC
>DATGVC010000300.1:0-10255 GCA_035300745.1 Gemmatimonadales bacterium
GCGACCCGCTCGAGGATCAACGCATCGTTGCGGTGCCCACGCGTCGCAATGACGACGGCGTCAGCAGTCGTCAGCACATAGCGCGTAAGCGCCGTCTCTACGTCCGCCGCGAGCACGGCGATGCCATCGGCGAAGCGGGACCGGTCAGCGTACTCGGAACGATCGTCGATCACGACGACCCGGAAGCCGGCTGCCGCGGCAGCCCGCGCGATCGCGGTCCCCACGTGCCCTGCCCCGAATACGAACACGCGCGGCGCCGTCTGCAGCCGCTCTTCCATAAAGCGCCCGTCACGCGTGATGGTCGCCGCCGCTCCGGTGAAACCGGCGCGAGCGAGCGGCTCGAATGTTTTTTGTGGCCCGTCCTGGCTCCAGTCAGTTGCGGTGCGGACCAGCCCCGCCTCCGCGGCGGCCGCCGCATCGAGGACGCGCACGTACGCTTCGTCTGCCAGCAGCGGCTCGACGAAGATGTCCACGGTTCCGCCACAGGAGAGGCCGAGATCACCGGCGAGATCCGCGTTCAGATGGTGGGTGAGGAGCGACGGGCGCCGGCTGGCCCGGGCGTCGAGCGCCGCACCAATGACGTCCGCTTCCACGCAGCCGCCGCCGACCGATCCGATCAATCGCCCTTCGGCACCTACGAGCATCTTGGTTCCGGCGGGAACGGGCGTCGAACCGCGCACGCGCGCGACGGTCGCGAGCGCGCCCGAACCGGACTGCCGAACGAGGTCAGCGGCAGCTTGCCAGACGTTCACACCAGAAAAACTAAGCTCCCGGGACTGGATCTGCCCGGGAGCCCGTGTCTCCGTGTCGACCTGTCCTACGGGTTTACGTGAATCGCGCCGTTCATTCCTGCGTGAATGGTGCAGTGATACGTGTAGTCGCCTGCCACCAGCGCAGTCACGTAGTCGGCGCTGCCATCTTGTCTGTTACCGGACCCCGCGGGAAGCGTAGGAGGTCCAGTTTGCCAGGTCACGTTGTGAGTGACGGCCCCGGCGCTCCAGTGAAACGTGATGTTGCCGGCCGGTATGGTATCCGGCGTCGGCGAGAAGGAATTATTGGCAATCGTGATCGTCGTCGAATGTCCGCCCGGCGGCGGCGGTGGCGGCGGCGGGGGCGGCGGGGGAGGGCTACCATAAGTCGGACTGCTGCCGCACGCTGCCGCTACCGCAAGCGCCGCAATCGCCAGCAAACGAACCATCCGCATAACGCCTCCATGGAGGAAATGAACGTGCTACTCCTACACCGAGTTGCGCGAAACGAGTCAGATGTAGTCTTAAGATGATACGGTGTTGCGCGCTAGTGCTGCTCACGCTCCAGCGCGTCGGCCGCAAGACGAGGCGAGATGATAGGATAGCGACCCGCGAACCACGCCCACGAGAGAAAGAAGAGCCCACCAAAAAACAACGCCACGCCGATCTCGGGGACGCCCAGCGCGGGCCCGGAACCATGATTGACGGCTGGCACGACTTCGAGATAGCGCTCCAGCCATATCCCCACGAGACTCACCAACGCGAACCCCACCATGGTTGGTGCGAACCGCTTCGGTTTCGCGCCGAGCAATCCGATGAAGGGAATCAGGAACACCAGGAGAAATACCGCGATCCCGACCGGCCGCCACACGCCGTACAGGCGGTAGAAGATGAAGTAGGTCTCCTCGGGCAAATTCCCATACCAAATCACGAGAAACTGCGACCACATCAGATAGGCCCAGAAGACCGTGAATCCAAAGCACAACTTCCCGAGGTCATGCTGCTGGCGCGACGTGTAGATGCCAGTCAGGCCCATAGTGCCGCGCAACACAATGGAAAGCACCGCGAGCATCATCAACGCGGCGAGGAAACTGCCCATGAAATAGAAAGCACCGAACAGATTGCTGACCCATTTCGTCGACAGCGACATGATCAGATCGTAGCCGAGCAGGCTGTACCCGAACGCGTAGGCGAGGATCAGGAACGCGGCTTCGCGCGAGATGCGTGCGGCATCCTCCGTCCGAGCCACGGCCTCGCCGCTGGTCAACTCGCGCGCGTCGGGGGCTGTGTCGTGACGGACGAAGCGCCACGAGAGCCACGACAACGCGGCCAGGATCGCCCCGTTGCGCACAAAGAACCACTTGTTCGTGAGCCACCAACCGATTTCCGGACGGGGCTCGTGAATCCACGTGAAGATGTACTGTCGTCCGATGATCAGCCCGATGAACAGCAACAGCGCCACGGTCGTAAAGGCGGCACCGGCCTCGGCAAACCGGATGATGACCCCCGACCAATGGCCCTTGGCTAGCTTTTGGGTCGCCGCGAAGACGACCAGACCCTGTGCCAGCCCAACCCAGAACATGAAGTTGGCATGGTACGCCCACCACGTCCGCTCGGGATGCCGGCCGAGCAGGCCCAGCACGAGGATGATGCCGCCAAGAATCGCCGCGATCGCGCCGAACAGCGCGAATCGCGCGACGGGGGCCTGGCGTGCCTTCTGAACGAGATCGGCGCGACCGATCGTCGCCACGCTCACTGATTGGCTCGGGCGTTGAGCTGGAGGCTGCGCACGTAATTGACGAGATCCCAACGGTCGCTGCCGTGAATCTTGTCGCCGTAGCGTGGCATCAAGCCGCGTCCCATGCGCTGCGCCTCGACGATCATGCCGTAGATCGCTCCGTCCGTCATCCTGGGTCGCGTCGCATCGACGAGCGACGGAATGCCCGGAAACGGACCGCCACCGGCCAGTGACACCGGGCCGTTCCCCTGGCCCCGCTCGCCGTGACAGACCTGGCAATAGGTCTGATAGACCCACTGCCCACGGTTCAGCGACTCCGCGGTGCGCGTGCGCGGATTGACCAGCCGATCGGCCGTCTCCCGAGTCAGCGGGAGCTCCGCACCCGACACGGGAACCGTGCCGGCGACCGGGGCTATCGGCCGGGCGTACGGCTTGATGTTGCGCTGGTGCCGCATCGTCGCGAACCAACCGACTTTATGCACGACGGTGTCGGGCTCGCAGGCGCACAGCAGCGTGAGCGCAGCGACAACCAGCAGGCGTCTACCCACGGCGCACTTCCTCAGCCCCGGCGCCGCGCAGCAACGACTCGATCTTCGCGGCCTTATCGGCTCCCCCGGGCACGAATATGCCGAACCGATCGTTCGTGAAGCGCGCGTCGTACTGGATCGTGCCCGCGCGTCGAGCGGCGAACGCGGAGTTGAACAGGATGCCGAGGATCGTGGAAAGCGCGCCGAACAGGATCGTCATCTCGAACATGATGACGACGTACGGTGGGATCGACCCCACGGGCTTGCCCCCCACGACGATGGGCCAGTCGGCCGACATCCACAGTGTCACCCACGCCCCGACGGCACATCCGGCGATGCCGCCGATCAAGGTGAACATGCGGACCGGGCTCACTGCCTGGCCGAGCGCGTCCTCGATTTCGTGGCGCGGGATCGGCGAGTAGACGGTGAAGTCCGTATGCCCGGCCGCCCGCAGCTTCTTGATCGCATCGAGCGTCGCGTCGAGATACTGGAAGACGCCCAGGACGCCGGGCGTGAGCGGCGGGTGGAAGATCTCCTGCAACGGCTTGGGCAGAGGCAGCCGCAGATATGTCGTCATGCGCGCTGCCTGACCGACTGACGCTTCGGCGCGGGGAGGACTTCCTTGACTTCACTGATCGAGACGGCCGGGAAATTCTTCACGAACAACAAGAACCACATGAAGAACCACCCGAAGCTCCCCGCCATGACGCCCCAGTCGGCCCAGGTCGGGTTGTAGACGGCGTTGGCCCAAGGCTCGTATGGCTCGCCGGCCAACGACACGACGATGATGACGTAGCGCTCGAACCACATGCCGATGTTCACGAAGATCGATATGACGAACAGCGCGGTGATGTTCGTCCGGATCTTCTTGAACCACAGGAGCAACGGCAGGAACCCGTTGCAGATATACATCGTCCAAGACGCCCACCAAAACTGGCCGAACGCGCGGTAGTAGAACGCGGCCCGCTCGTTGGGATTCCCACCATACCAGGCGATAAAGTTCTCTGTGAGGTAAGAAAACCCGACGATCGAGCCGGTCAGCAGGCACAGCTTCGCCAGGTTCTCGAAATGCTTGACAGTGATCAACTCTTCGAGGCCGAACAACGTCCGAATCGGCGTGAGCAGCGTGATCACCATTGCGCACCCCGAGTAAATCGCGCCGGCGACGAAGTAGGGGGCGAAGATCGTGGCGTGCCAGCCGGGGACCAGCGCCATCGCGAAGTCCCAGGACACGACGCTGTGCACCGACAGGACCAGCGGCGTCGCGAGCGCCGCGAGGTACAGATAGCCGCGGGTGTAGTGCCGCCATTGTTCGTTCGAGCCCGTCCACCCGATGGACGTGAGCGCGTAGAGCTTCTTGCGCCACCCCGTCGCCAGGTCGCGCACGGCCGCGATATCGGGGATGAGCCCCATGATCAGGAACAGCGTCGAGACGGTGAAGTACGTCCCGATCGCAAACTCGTCCCAGATGAGCGGCGACTTGAAGTTGGGCCACAGGCCGCGCTCGTTGGGATACGGAATCAACCAGTAGAAGTACCACTGCCGCCCGATATGAATCAGCGGAAACAGCCCGGCCGTCATCACCGCGAACACCGTCATCGCTTCGGCGGTGCGGTACACGGCGGTGCGCCAGCCCGAGCGGAAGAGGAACAGAATCGCCGAGATCAGCGTCCCGGAGTGCGCGATGCCCACCCAAAAGACGAAGCAGGTGATGAACACCGCCCAGTACACGGGATGCGAATAGCCGGCCAGCCCCAGTCCGTAGCGCAGCAGGAACAACAGCGTGATGATCCCGATGGCCAGCAGCGTGACGGCAGCGCCGAGCAGCAGGAAGTAGCCGCGGGAGGGCGTACCGAGTGTCCGCGCAATCGTGTGCGTGACGTAGTCGTATGTCACGCGCGTCGGCGATGACGGGGTATCAGCCATGACTCGGCGTATCCTGGGCGACGACGCGGGCGAGATAGGTGATCGCCGGCTTCGTGTTCAAGCCAGCGAGGACGTGGTAGCCGCGCGGATTGCCGGCAAGCTCGTAGACCCGCGAGTGCCGGTCGTTGAGATCACCGAAGACGATCGCCTCCGACGGGCAGGTCGCCTGGCACGCGGTGACGATGTCGCCGTCGCGCACGTTCCGGTTCTCGAGCCGCGCCTCGTTCTGCGCGCCGCGGATCCGCTGCACGCAGAAGGTGCACTTCTCCATCACGCCCTTCTCGCGCACCGTGACGTCGGGATTGAGGAGCATCGACAGCGGCTCGGGGAAGGCGTCGTACTCACCGCCCCGTTCCGCGTAGTTGTACCAGTTGAAGTAGCGGACCTTGTAAGGGCAGTTGTTGGAGCAGTAGCGCGTGCCCACACAGCGGTTGTAGACCTGTCCGTTCAGCCCGTCGGGCGTGTGATACGCAGCGTAGACGGGACAGACCGGCTCGCACGGCGCGTTGCCGCACTGCTGGCACAACATCGGCGAATTGACGGCGCCCTGCGGCTCGCCGTGCTCGTCCGCGAGCCAGTAGCGCTCGAGCCGCATCCACGACATCTCGCGGCCGCGTTGCATCAGCTCTTCCCCGACCGTCGCGATGTTGTTCTCGGCATAGCAGGCCGTCACGCAGGCGGCGCAGCCGGTGCACTTCGAGAGGTCGATCGCGAGTCCCCAGCGCGGCTGCTCGCCCTTGTAGTTGCCGATCTCCGCTTTCTCGTGCTGGCGCTCAGCCCACCATTCGACCGCGCCGGAAGCGTATTCCGGCGTTTCCTTGTGGTGGAAGGGGGCGTCACCCGGATGCAATGATTTTGCACGAGCCAGACCGAGCACCTCGACGGTGCCGCGGCCGCGCTCGCGCGGGCTGCCTTCCGTCGTGACGATTTTGCGGTGCTCGCCGGTCTTCGTCGCGCTCGCCTGAACGAGGAAGGTGCGGCCCCCGTATTCGTTTGCCTGCGCACCGAGCAGCTCGAACGGATTTGCAGAGCGGTTCTTGGCGTAGCGACCGTACGCGGTGTGTCCCTGCCCAGTCGGCACGGCGAGGACGTCGGGACGAACCGAGCGCGTGATCCAGGCCGGAAATTTTTGGGCGCCGAAGGGTGACTTGAGCAGCAGGAAGTCGCCGGTGGCGAGACCCCACTTTGCCGCGGTGTCGGGATGCACCTCGACCCAGCTATGCCACGCGATCTTCGAAACGGGATCGGGCAGCTCCTGCAGCCATGGCTTGTTGGCCCCGCGACCGTCGTGGAGGGCGGGGTGCGGGAAGACGACGACCTGCTGTGCTTGGGCGGCAGGGGCGGGGCCGGCGGGGGCAGCAAAGCCGATCTTCGAAACATCGGCCAGCCGCACCGCGCGCGTCGGCGCCTCGCCGTAGATCCCGCCCTTCGCTAACGAATCCATCCAGTACTGGTCGAACCCTGCCGGATGCCGAGTGCGCCACTTGCCCTGGAGATAGTCCTGGAACGTGCCACTCTTGCCTGCGAGCTTGAGCATGAGGTCGCCGGTCGGACGCGTGTCGAATACGGGCTGCACCACCGGTTGCTGCAGCGCCGTGACGCCGGCCCGCGGCCGGCTGTCGCCCCACTGCTCGAGGGGATGGTGATCGGGCAGGATCAGATCACACGCCGCCGCCGTCTCATCCATGTAGGACGAGAAGCTGACCTTGTAACCAACTTTGCCGAGCGCCTGCTGGAACGCACCCGGCAGTGAGTGCGCCGGGTTCGTGCCGTGCACCAACAGCAACGCGACGCGACCCGCCGCCATGTCCGACGTCAGCATCGCAAGCTCGGCGAACGGATTCGTGGAACCGATCGCCAGATCGGCGCCGAACTTCACGAGCGTTCCCACGGCGCCCACGACGTAGTTCAGGATGTTCACCGCGGCGACGATTTCGGCGCCGTTCGGATATTGCATCGCCATGCCACCTGCCACGGCGAGCCCGCCACCCGATCTCGCGAATTCGCGCGCGAGCCGCACAATCGTCTCTTGGTCGATGCCGATCAGCTGAGCGATGGCACGGGGACTGTATGAGCTCAGCAAGCCAACCAGCCGGCTGGCGTCGGCAGGGAGGCGCGCGAGGTGCTGGCTCATGATCACCTGCGCCATCGCCAGCGCCAGCATTCCTTCGCTGCCCGGCTTCGCGGCGATCCACTCGTCGGCATTCATGCCGGTGAGCGACAGGCGCGGGCCGACGTACACGAACTTCGCCATCGATGCGGGGCGGCCGGCGTCGAACGCGTGGGCGCGGGAGAACCCGTTCTGGAATTCGACGGGCGACAGCCAGGTGTCGAGGAAGTCGGCACCGAAGGAGAGCAGATACTTCGCGTTCGCGAAATCGTAGGACGGCAACGTCGCCGTGCCGAATGCGATGCGATTGCCGGCGCGCAACGCCTCGAACCCGAATGGCTCGTAGCTCATGCGCCGGCCACCTACCTGCTTCATCCATTCATCGACGAGATCCCCGAACGACGACTGCTCGGCGCCCGTCAGGAAGACGATTCCCTTCCCGTGCGACTCGCGCACCTTGGCGGCGAGCCGCTGGATCGCGCCGTCCCAATCGATGTCCTCGAAGGTCCCCTTCGCGTTCCGCACCATCGGGTGCGCGATGCGATCGGGATTGTAGAGTCCCTGGAGCGCTGCCTGGCCGCGCGCGCACAGCCGCCCACGATTGATCGGGGAGTCTGGGTTGCCTTCGAGCTTGACGGCCCGCCCCTCGCGCACGCGCACGCGCACGCCGCATCCCGCCGCGCATTCGCGGCAGGTGGTGGCGTAGTAGGTGGCGGTGCCCGGAATCTGATCCTCGGGCTGGATCAGATACGGAATCAGCCGTTCCGTGGGCTCGGGGCCGATGCCGCAGGACGACAACGCGGCGGCACCGGTACCGGTGACGCCAAGGACCTTCAGGAACCGCCGGCGATCGATGGAGTCTGTCATGTTAGTAATGACACACGGTGCAGTCGCGAGTCACGTTGTTCTTGATGTGGCAGCGGACGCACCAGCCCATGCGCAGCGTCGAGACTTTGTTGACCTGCGCCACGCGCTCGACCTGTCCGTGGCACGTCGTGCATGCTTGCGTGCCGAGCGCCTTGATGTGCCGCATATGCGGGAAGCGCACGAACCCGGGCAGCGCATGGATCCGCACCCATTCGGGCGGCTTCCGCTCCCGCCACGCGTCGCGGACCTTCTTGATCTCGGCCTGGTGCGACGGCGTGGATCCGCCGACCAGCTGATGACACCCCATGCACGTCTGCAGCGACGGAATCCCCGGCTCGCTCGAGATCGAGGCGGAATAGTGGCAGTACATGCAGGGGATCTGGTCCTGCCCGGCATGAATGTCGTGGCGGAAGAAGATCGGCTGGCGCGGCCCCTTGAGGTCGCCGGTGTCGCTGATGACGGGAGCCTGATACCGTGAAGCCGGAGAAGAAGCGGATTGTGCCTGCTGGCCGTTCGCGACCACAGGCGGGAGGGCGAGGATCAACACCACGACCGCAGCTGAACGCAGATTCCCTCTACTGGCTAATCAGTGGTTCGGTTTTGGTGTGGGGCGGCTTCAGCCCGAAGGCTCACGAATGTAACAACGGCTACTCCGGCCGCGCCAGTAGTTGGTACTTCAATCGCACGACGTCGACGAACGCGTGGACGGCATCGAGATCGTCGAATTCCATCCAGCAGTGGCGCACGCCGTCGAACAGCGTTCCGTCGCGCACCGCCTGTTTGATGACACGCGGCAATCCGTTCGTCGCACTGATTTCCTGCTCCTCGAGCCCCGACAAGACGAACGTGCCGCTCACACCGGACTGCATGGGGTGGAGGTAGCCGAGCTTCCGCCCCCCGACTTCGTACATCCAGACCCACTTCCAGGTCGTGCCGAGGTAGACGACTTGCTCTGTCACGTGCCGCAGGCTGCGCAGCTCTTCGCGGGCCTTCTTGAATCGCTGGGCGGCGCGTGGGGAAAGGTCGCGCGCCGGCTGGTCGGGCTTGGGCCGCTGCCGTGGGCTCAGGTAGAGGTTGCCGGCCCAATAGTCAGTGTTTGGCGTGTTCATGGCGCCCCAAAAGTACAGGCGCGGTCAAGAGCCGGAAACGGGCCGGATCGAGAAGCCTGACGCACGACTGTTGCGGTACCGCCATGCGCCCGTCCTTCCCCATGGTCAACTTGATGACGTCGCCATTGCGGCCGAACCAGCGGCTCGACGGCTCCAGATCGGAGGGATAGGTGAACAGGGGCAAGGACGCCGCGGCGAGCGCCGCCTGCGACCCAATCCCCGATTCCGGCATCGTCCCGGCCCACAGCGTCGCGCCGTACTCGGCGGCCATCCGGTAGATCCGGCAGACCTCGGTCAGCCCGCCGACGCGATGGACCTTGATGTTCCAAACCCTCGGCCCGTTCAGAGCCATGATCTGCCCGGCCGCGCGCGCGTCGCGCAGCGTCTCATCGAGACAAATGGGCGTTCGCAGCGTGGCGGCGAGGCGCGCGTGGCCCACCAGCTCGTCGGGATGCAACGGCTGCTCGATGTACAAAAGGCCGGCGTCATCGAGCGCGCGTAGCGCGGCTTCGTCGCGCGGCCATTCGTAGGCACCATTGGCGTCGACGGTGAGCGGCAGCGTGGCGCCGGCCATTCCGGTTCGGGCCGCGGCTACGGCTGCCGCGTCCCAGCCGGGCGCGACTTTTATTTTCACTCGACGGTAACCGCGCTGGATCGCCTCGTACACCCATTTGGTCAGGATATCGGGGCGGCGATCGGGTGGAATCCCCAGGGCGACGCCGCACTCGACCGCGCCTGCCGGCTTCGCGCCCACTCTCTCGCCGAGCAACGCGGCGAGGCCCGTGCTGCGCGCATGCGCCTCGAGATCCCACGCGGCGGTCTCGACTCCCGCCCGCGCGAACCAATTGCCGCGCACTCCCTCGCGCAGCGCCGCGTCCACTGCTTCGGGGAGCGAGGGGGGGGCCTGGAACTCCTGACCGACCACCCGCGGCAGCAGCACGCGCTCGATCAGATCGCGCGCGCCTGCGAGCGTTTCTTCCGAATAGAACGGAAGATGAAACGGCGGGCATTCGCCGTAGCCGACATGACCGGTGTCATCGTACAACACCACGATGAGCGAGCGGCGCTCCGTCATCGCACCGCCCGAGATGACGAACGGCTCGACTAGGCGGAGCGTGAGCTCGAATAGCTCAGCGCGGGCGATGCGCATCGGAGAGTAGATCGAGGAAATGCAGCTCGCCGTCGCGACGCGAAAGTAGCCCCGCGGCCTCGCGCTCGAGCATCACGGC
>DATGVC010000301.1:0-3708 GCA_035300745.1 Gemmatimonadales bacterium
CCCGTGATCAGCACGACGCGCTCCAGGAGATCGTCGGGCAGATCGAGGAAGGACGGCGCGGGGCCGGTGCCGTAGTGAATGCACCGGTAGATCTCGTCTGCGATCACCCAGACCTTCTTGGCCTTCGCCCACTGCGCGATAGCGCGAATCTCGGCGTGCGTGTACACCGCGCCGGTCGGATTGCAGGGAGAACAGAGGATCAGCCCCGTGGCCCCGGGCAACATCCGCTCCAGGTCCTTCACGCTCGCTTTGAGACTCCATTCCGGATCGCCAGCGATCATCACGGGTCGCGCGCGCGCCAGGTGCACGATCTGCGGATACGACACCCAGGCGGGTGACGGAATCGCGACGACGTCGCCCGGACCGAACAGCGTGAAGCAGGCGTTGAACAGCGCTTGCTTGGAGCCGTTCGAGACGACGATGTGATCGGCGTTGACCGGCCGGCCGCCCGAGAGCAGCGAGAGATGCGTCGCCGCTGCGGCGCGCAGCTCCAGAATCCCTTCGTTTGCCGAATAGTGTGTCTTTCCGTCCTTGATCGCGCGAATCCCCGCCTCGGCAGGAATCGGCGGCGTCGGAAAGTCGGGCTCGCCCGCGCCCAGGTCGATGACGTCCTCCCCCGCGGCCTTGCGCCTCTTGGCTTCCGCCGAGATCGCGATCGTCGCCGAGGTCTCCAGATGCTGCAGATTGGGGGAGAGACCTTCGGTCATCGAGGGATGGCTCCATGGCGTTTGAGGATCGTGACGGTGGAATCGACGGGAAGGGCGCGCACCACGCCACGATAGCCCCGCACCGTCTCCGCGCGCAATAAGGAATTGTAGATCGCTTCTTCCGTCGCGTCGATTGTTGCCTGGAAGAACGGGGAGAGCGCGTCCTCGGTGATGACGGCCGGACGGTCGGACAGGCGGACGGTCGAAAACGCGATTACGTAGTCGCCTGAACCGCTCGACATGCTGCTGCCGGTTCGTGCAAGACCTGCGAGAGCACGCCGCGCAACCCGCGCGAGCTGTCGATGATCGAGCGGGGCGTCCGTGGCGACGACCATAATGATCGAGCCATCACCTGAGCCGCTCGGCCGAGCCTCGTGGAGCTCCCGACCAACTGGAACGCCGGCGATCATCAGCTCTCCACCGAAGTTCGTCTGCACCAGGACACCGACCGTCCACCCGCCGAACTGCGCCGCGAGCTTGCGACTCGACGTCCCAATCCCGCCCTTCCATCCGAAGGCTACAGTGCCGCGGCCCGCACCCACCGCCCCATCGGCAACTGGGCCATCGGCGGCGCCACGAATGGCGCTCAGCACGTCGGCTTCGGTAATCGGCCGCGCGCGGATGTTGTTCAGAAAGCCGTCATTCGTCTCGCCCACGACCGGATTCGCCGACCGCACGTCTTCGTTGCCCGGCAGGGCAAGCAGCCAGGTGAGCACCGCGTCGGCCGCGCGTGGTACGCACAGCGTGCAAGTCAACACGATCGGCGATTCAAGTTCGCCCAGCTCGTTCACCTGTGTCGAGCCGGCCAGTTTGCCGAATCCGTTGCCGACGACGATGGCGGCCGGGACCTTCTGCCGGAACAGGTTTCCGTCATGCGCCAGGATCGCCGTAACGCCCGTGTTGATCGAGTCGCCGCGCGCAATCGTCGTGTGGCCGACACGCACGCCGGCAACATCGGTGATCGCGTTGAGTGGACCGGTCGAGATGGATCCCACGACGATACCGATATCGCGGGCACGGGGCCGAGCTTGTGCGGCAACTGAACTGGCAAATAGAAGGAATGGCAGTAATCGATTAGCTTTCACGCTGCGGAAATTAGCACCCTTTGACAATCGAGGCTCGTGTGCGGCATGTCGTGCTGGTGATCCCTCCCGCGGTGGAACGCGCGGGGAAGGCCTGGGAGTTGATGGATGCCCGCGCAGTCGTCGTATGCGCCGACCACGAACAGGCCGTGCTCTGGGCCGACGCCGCGCCCGCCGAGTTACGCGCTCACCCCGTCACCGGCCTCGCACGAACAGCGGCCCTTCTGAAGGAAGGGCGCGTGGGCGTCCTCGCGGGATCCCCCGCTGATCTCGCCGCCCTGGTCGCGCGCTCCGCGCTCAAGCTTGAAACGATTGAAACGCTCGTGCTCGCCTGGCCCGAGGGCTTCGCCGCGGAGCTCGACACGCTCCTCGCTGAGGCGCCTCAGGCACGCCGGGTGATTCTGAGCTGGAATCCGCCGGCGCTCGACGCGTTCCTCGAGCGCCACGCGCGGCGCCCCGAGATCATCGGCAACCTGCCGCTCGACGACGCGGGGCAGCCACTGGCGCCGGTCACGAGCGCGCGGTACGCGATTGTCGCCGCCGGGCGCAAACGCGTTGGCGACGTTCTCGATGCGCTGCGGTCGGTTCGACCGCATGTCTGGTCCGGTGGTCCCGTCGTGGCGCCGGGAGAAACTCCAGACGCCGTCGTCGCCGCGGCGCTGCCGACGCGAGACGAGCTGCGACTGCTGGCGGCCATCGCACAACCCACCGTGCTGGCACTCGCCTCGCAGTTGCCCTACTTGCGGTCGATCGCGACGCTGACGCCGCTCGCCCTGCCTTCGCCCGCGGATCGCGCGCAGGATCGCAACGCCCAATTGCGGGCGCAGATCTCCGCGCGGCTCCGGCAGGGCGACGTCGACGCGGAGTTGGGGGTGCTCGCGCCGCTGTTCGAGGACCATGCGCCGGCGATGGTGGCGGCCGCGTTACTTGCCATCAGCAGACAGCCATCAGCTGTCAGCGAACCCGTGTCGCAGCCTCAACAAGATGGCTGGACAAGGATCTTCGTCTCCGTGGGCAGAAAAGATCATGCGAGCGCGAAGGATCTGGTCGGTGCGTTGATAAAAGAAGCAGGCCTGCAGAAAGGTCAGATCGGGAAGATCGACGTGCGCGAAACGTTTTCGCTCGTCGACATCGCTGCCCCGGCCGTCGATCAGGCCGTGCGGCGGCTCACAGGCGTCGCGATTCGCGGACGCAGGGTCGCCGCACGGCCCGATCGGAGTTGAGGCCGGCTACTTCTTGTTGTTGACCGCCATCTTCAGCTGTTTCCCCGCGCGGAATGCGGGAGCGATCGACGCCTTGATCTGAATGACGCCGCCCGTCTTCGGGTTGCGACCCATCCTTGCGGCGCGCTTGCGCGCTTCGAAATTGCCGAAGCCGGTGATCTGCACCTTGGAGCCTTTCTTCAACTCTGTGGCGATAATGCCCTTGTCGTCGAAGAGCGCTTCAACGGTGCGCGTGGCATCGGCCTTCGACATCTTGGTGCGCATCGCCAACGCGGAGGTGAGTTCGGCCTTGTTCACTGCGATCTCCTTGAAGGGGGGCGCGGAAACCCGCATGAATACTGAAGAACTATGGGATATCCCTCAATAATCCGCAAGTTTGCTGGGCTTTCTCGACCCACCCCTCCCCGACTCCGGTCCCTGCGGGACGTTGCCCTCCAGGCCGAACCGCGCTTAACGTGAGGGCCCATGTTCCAACAAGCCAACCGGCCAGGATGGATCGAAGTCATCTCCGGCGTGATGTTCAGCGGCAAATCGGAAGAGTTGATCCGGCGCGTACGCCGCGCGGTCATCGCACGCAAGCAAGTGCAAGTCTTTAAGTCCCATCTAGATGCGCGCTACGCCGGGCTGTTCTCGGTTTCGTCGCACGACGGCGTGACGGTCGAGGCTGAGCCGGTCGATTCGGCCGAAGAGATCTCG
>DATGVC010000302.1:0-6790 GCA_035300745.1 Gemmatimonadales bacterium
AGGATTCAGCAGTACCGCCACCGCGGCGCCGCCGTGTTGGACCATCCCGAGCGCTTCCTTCGCGTCGGCCACGTAGCGCACGATCGGCGTCGACGTCCCCGCGCCGAGGACTTCTTTCACGACGAGCGACTCGATCCGTGCGACATCGAGATCGCGGACGGCGGTACTCTGGGCGAGGCTCGGCAGCCGGTCCGGCAGGGCGCCGGGCTTGAGCAGCAGCGCGAGTACACGCGAGCGGTCCGCCACGAGGCATGCGGTGCGGTCACGGCCGACTGACGCGAGTGTCGTTACCGGGTCTCGGCCCGCCGCGAGCGGCTGCACATCGAACCATTCGCGCCACCGCGGCAGCACGCGCTCCAATTCCCGCCCCGTTCCGAAGATCACACGATGCGTAGCGAGCACCGCGAGTCCCGGATCCTGTGCCGACACGATCAACGCCAGAACGCGATCGGCGGCCGGATTCTCCTGCGCGTACGCGCTCGCCGTTTCGTAGCGATGGTGGCCATCGGCGATGTACAGCGGGGACGGGGGAAGGGGGAAGCGGGTGGGGTTCTGCACGATCCACAGACGAATGCCGACGCCGTTCAACTCGGCGGTCGCGTCCGGCGTTCCCTGCGAGACCTCGGCGACGGCATTCGCCAGCGCGCGATCGCGATCCGGCGCTAATAGAAAGATCGATTCGATGTTGGTCGCAGTGGCGCGCATCAGAGCCAGACGATCGGCCTTCGGCCCGGCGTGCGTTCGTTCGTGCGGGCGAATGCGGCGCGGCTCGTAGCCTTCCGCGGCGACAGCGGCGAACACGCCACGTCGGGTGAGCCGCTCTCCCGTCGGCAACGGGAAGTCCTGCGCGAGCACATACAACGCCGGTTGAGAATCGCGCCGCAGCACGCCGTTGCGACGCCAGGCCGCCAGTCGTTCCCCGGCGACGCGGTAACGGTCGTCGTCCGGCCCCCCCCTCCCCCCTCCGGGCAGCGCTTCCGGCAACATGACGTGCACGATATTGTCTGCGTCGAGCGCCGCGTACCGCGCCCGCTCGGCCTGGTCGATGACATCGTAGGGAGGCGCGATCAGGGAGCTGAGGCGCTCGACGGCAGCGTACCGCTCACCCCGAAAGGGCGCGACGAGGTCAGACATGAGCTTTCGTGAGGCGCAGCAAACAGTCGATCAATGGGTCGGCCAGTTCGATCAGGGCTACTTCCCGCCGCTCGCAAACGTGGCGCGCCTCGCCGAAGAAGTCGGCGAGCTGGCACGCGAAGTGAATCACCAATTCGGCCCGAAGCCGAAGAAAGCCGACGAGGAGCCCGGATCGATGGCGATGGAGTTGGCCGATATCCTCTTCGTCGTGATCTGCATGGCTAATTCCCAGCACATCGATCTCGATGACGCCTTCGCGCAAATGATGGCCAAGGTCACCTCCCGCGACGCCGGCCGCTGGACCAGGAAGGCTCGCTGACTTCTTCGTAAATCCGCTCGTAGGACACCAACCGATCGGGATCGATCGCGCCGGGGGGCGCGCCACGCACGGCGCAGCCCGGCTCGGCCAGATGGCGGCAATTGTCGAAGCGGCACTGATCGAGGTACGGCCGGAATTCCGGAAAGCAGCCGCCGAGCGCATTGGGGTCGACGCCCCACGCGCCGACCTCTCGCAGACCGGGGGTGTCGACGACGTAGCCGACGCCCGCGACCGGCACGAGCTCCGCTGCGGTGGTGGTGTGCTTCCCGGTCCGCCATTTCTCGCTGATCGCGCCGACCCGCAGCTTGAGGCCGGGCTCGAGGGCGTTGAGCAGGCTCGATTTCCCCGCGCCCGATGCGCCGGTAAAGACCGAGTGACGGCCGCGCAGCAAGTCGCGCAGCGCGGCGAGCCCCTCGTCTGCCTTCACCGACGTCGCCAGCAGCTGATAACCGGCGGTCTTGAAGCGACGCGTCAGCGCCTCCTCGATCGTGCGGTCAAGCTCGATCTTGTTGAGGACCACCGCCGCCGGAAGACCGTTCGCTTCCGCGATCACGAGGAAACGGTCGATCATTCTGGGACTCGGCTCAGGATCACGAGCTGACGTCACGACGATCACCTGATCGACGTTGGCCGCAACAGGCTGCGAGCGCCGCGGACCCGCTCCGCTGCTGCCTTGCGCCGCCCGACGCGCGAGCACCGAACGGCGCGGCCGGATCTCCGCGATCGTCGATCCCTCGAGGACGACGACGTCGCCCGGGACGACGCGATCGGAGTCCTGGTGCTTCAACTTGCCGCGCAGGGTGACGGTGATTTCGCCTTCCCCCGTGTGAACCCGATAGCCGCCGGCTGTCCGCGCCAGCACCACGCCACTCGTGGCGGTCACGCGCCGCTCCGCGCGACACACTGATCGAGATGTGCCTTCACCTGCTCCAGCGTCAGAGCGAGGACCGGTGCGAGCGCTTCGTCAGGCGTCGAGCCGAACGCGAGGTAATCGGTTTCCAGGTGGCCGACCGGTTTTTCCCCTTCACCCCACCGAACAAACAAGAGCGCCGCACCATAGCGGCCTGCCTCGGCCGTGTCGTCGGCGAATGTGGCGACGGAGTAGGCCTGCCCGTCCGTCGCGCCGAACGCCGGCGGACGTCCGTGCACCTGCTGATAGCCGCCTAACGTCGTGTCGTCCATTCTTTGAGAATGTTGGTGGTGATGAACGCGATGTTGGCGGGACGTTCGGCAAGGCGACGCATGAGATACGGATACCAGTGCGTCCCAAACGGGACGTACACGCGCATGTTGTAGCCTTCGCGCCGCAGTCTGTACTGCAGGTCGCGTCTGACGCCGTACAGCATCTGGAACTCGAAGCGTTGGGCGGGAATTCCCTTCTTCTTCGCGAACGCTTTCGCATGATCGATGATCGACACATCATGCGTCGCGATGCCGGGAGAGTTGCCTCGTTCGAGCAGCCGCTCCATGCAGGTGATGTAGCTGGCGTCCACGTCGCTCTTCTTGGGAAACGCGACGTCTTCAGGCTCCTTATACGCTCCCTTACACAGTCGCACGCGTGCGCCCAGACGGATCATTGCATCCGTGTCGGCGGCGGTGCGGCGCAGGTAGGACTGCAGCACGACGCCCACGGCATTCCCGAATTCGGGATAGAACACGTCGGTAAAGAGCTGCAGCGTCCGGGCCGTGTAGGTCGACTGCTCCATGTCGATGCGCACGAATGAGTCGTACTGCTTTGCCTTGCCGATGATCGCACGCATGTTACTCAGACACCGCTTCTCGTCGCTGTCGAGCCCCATCTGCGTGAGCTTGACGGAGACGTTGGCGTTGGCCCGGGCGCCGTGAATCCGCTCGAGCAGGTCGAGATAGGTGCGGCAGGCGCGCTGCGCTTCCTCGGCGTGCAGCACCGACTCGCCCAGGAGGTCGAGGGACGCGGACAGGTTGCTCGCGTTCAGGTCGCGCAGCGTGGTGATCGCTTCGTCTATCGTTTCGCCGGCGACAAACCGCGATGCTAGTTTGCGCGCGAGCCGGTTCCTCCGGACAAACCTGAAGATACGCGGTTGCTCGCTCAGCCAGAGAAATGCGGCGCGCACCATCAAGCGTAGAACTTGGTCCCGGCACGAGCATGCTCCCGCAGCACTTCACTTGGCGCGAACCGAGCACCGTACCGCTCGGCGAGCCGTTCGAGATCGGTCACGATGCGCTCGGCTCCCAGGTCGTCCGCGTAGCGCAGCGGCCCGCCGCGAAACGGCGGAAACCCGAACCCGAAGATGGCGCCGATGTCGCCGTCGCGCGGACTCCGGACGACTCCCTCGCCGAGTGCCCGTGCCGCCTCATTCACCATGCCGAGCACGAGCCGTTGCAGAATCTCCGCGGGGCGAGGGCCGCCATTGGGATGGACACCGAGCAGGCCGTACACGCTTTCGTCGACGCCACGCTTCTTGCCGCCCTTGTAGACGTAGAAGCCGCGGCCCGACTTGCGGCCCAGCCGGCCTTCCTTCACGAGCGCAGCAACACCCGCGCCTGGCGCCGGCAGGATGTGGTCGCCGTACGCCCCCTGCATGACGCCCGCGACTTTGATCGCGACGTCGAGTCCAACTTCGTCGAGCAGCGTCACCGGCCCCACGGGGAAGCCGAACCGCACCGCCATGCTGTCGATCTCCTCGATCGACGCGCCCTCGGCAAGGAGATGGCCTACTTCGTTGGCGTAAGGCGCGAGGATGCGATTGACCCAGAAGCCGGGGCTATCCTGCACGACGATCACTGTCTTGCCCATCCGCCGCCCGAACGCGACGGTGGTGCTCACGGTCTGCGGTTCGGTGCGAGCGCCGGGGATGACCTCGAGCAGCGGCATCTTCGCGACGGGCGAAAAGAAGTGCATGCCGATGACACGCTCGGGCGCGCGCGCGGCTTCGGCGATGCGCGTGATCGGAATTGTCGAGGTGTTGGAAGCGAACACACCCGTAGGGGGAAGTACCGCCTCGACCTCGCGCAGCACCTGCTGCTTGACGCCGAGCTCCTCAAAGACTGCCTCGATCGTCAGCTCTGCGCGACCGAAGCCTGTGTACCTGTCACCACCCGATAGCAGCGCGACGAGCCGCGCGTATTCGTATTTCGTGATGCGACGTCGCTTCAGCCGGTCATCGAGAACCGCGCGCGCCGCGAGAATGCCCTGCGCGACCCGACCCAGGTCGGCGTCCTTCATACGCACGTCCACTTCAGCCTGAGCGACGGCGGTGCCCGCGATGCCCGATCCCATGAAGCCCGAGCCGATGATGCCGAGCCGCTGCACACGCACGGGCGGCGGCGCATTCGGGACGCCCGGATCCTTCTTGAGTTGATTCGTCGCGAAAAAGATCTGCACCAGCTTGCGGGAGACATCCGTCACCGCCAGCTGGCCGAATAGCTGCGCTTCGCGCTTCAAGCCGTCGGCGCTTCCGTGCCGCAGGCCGTATTCGACCGCCTCGAGGGCCGCGAGCGGGGCCGGGTAGTGCCCGCCGGTGCGCCCGAGCACTTGCTCGCGGGCCATCCGGAACACGAGTCGCCGGCCCAGCGGATTGCCGTCGAGCAGAAATCCCAGGAATCCGCCGAGACGCTTCCTCTTGGGACGCCAGCCGCCCGCCATGCGCCGCGCGGCCGCAAGGGTGATGTCGGCGAGGATCGGTGGCGCGACCAGCTCGTCCACCATCCCGAGGCGGAAGGCTTTAGCAGCGCGTTCGCTCTTACCAGCGAGAATCATGTCGAGCGCCGCACGAGCACCCACCAGCCGCGGCAATCGTTGACAGCCCCCGGCCGCCGGCAGGATGCCGAGCTGCACTTCGGGCAAGCCGATCTGTGTCTTGGGATGGTCTGTGGCGACGCGGTAATGGCAGGCAAGGGCGAACTCGAATCCGCCACCGAGGCAGGCGCCATGGATGCCGACGGCGATCGGCTTCGGAAAGCGCGCCACGCGGTCGAGCATGTCCTGGCCGTCGGCCGACAGTCGTTCAGCCTCGGCGGCGGAGCTGAGCGTGACGAACTCTTCGATATCGGCGCCCGCGATGAAGTTGTCGGCTTTGCCGGAGAAAAAGGCGACCGCGCGTACCCTCGCATCATCGGCGAGTGCTGCGAAGCAGGCCAGGAATTCGTCCTTGACCGCTCGCGAAATGACGTTGACCGGCTGGCCCTTGAGGTCGAGAACGACGGTCGCGATGCCGTCGTCAACATCCCAGGTGACGGCGGGCGCGGTGCGCGACGGCGGAGGAGCGATCGTCGCCACTAGCGGCGTTCCAGCACCATGGCGAATCCCATGCCGCCCTGCGCGCACACGGAGACGAGCCCAAACTGCACATCGCGCCGGCGCATCTCATTGGACAGCGTCGTCACGAGCCGGCCGCCAGTGGCGCCGAACGGGTGGCCGATCGCGATCGAGCCGCCCATCACGTTGATGATGTCTTCGTTGATCTCCCACCCTTTGGCGGCGAAGCCCTGGAGATTCGACAGCACCTGCGATGCGAATGCCTCGTGAAGCTCGATCAGGCCGAGATCCTTCCACTGGATCCCCGCGCGCTCCAACGCCATAGGCACTGCAAAGATCGGCGCCTGCAGCAACTGCCAGCCGGGATCGACCGCGGCAACCGCATAGGAACGGATGTAGGTGAGCGGCTCATAGCCGAGCGCCCGCGCTTTGTCGTCGCTCATCAGCAAGACTGCGGAGGCGCCGTCGGTCAGGGGCGAGGAGTTCGCGGCGGTAACGCTGCCGTAGCGGCGATCGAAGACGGGCTTGAGCTTCGCCATCTGCTCGAGCGACGTGTCGTTTCTGATGCCGTTGTCCTGCTGGACGATCGCCTCGCCCGGCCGGGTGGGAAGCCAGGGCACGATCTCCGCCGTGAGGCGACCGTCTGCCGTGCCTTGTGCCGCCAGCTTGTGGCTGCGCAGCGCCCAGCGGTCCTGCGCCTCACGCGAGATGTGATTCTCCTTCGCCATCTTCTCGGCCGACTGGCCCATCGACTCCCCCGTCGACGGCTCGGCGATCGCGGGCGCCACGGGCACGAGATCCTTCGGGCGGATCTTGGCAAAGGTCTTGATGCGTGCACCGAGCGACTTGGCCTTGCTCGCTTCCACGAGGATGTCAGCGAGGCGGCGTGAGGCGAGAATCGGAATATCAGAGAGCGCCTCGGCGCCGCCCGCGATGATCACGTTCGCATTGCCGAGCGTGATCTGGTCCTGGCCGGCCGTAATCGCCTGATTGGCGGAGGCGCAGGCGCGATTCAACGAATACGCGGGGATTTCCTTGGGGAGCTGCGGCAGCAGGCTGACCTCGCGTCCGACATTCGGCACCAGCGCCGACGGCACGAC
>DATGVC010000303.1:0-7970 GCA_035300745.1 Gemmatimonadales bacterium
GCGCAAGACCTGCGCCAACTCGGCGGGGCCGAGCTTGCAGGCTCAGCCGGCGCCGTGCGAGAACGCTGTCAGTCTGATGGTGGACATGAGTCCACCGAAGATAAGCTAAGAGAGCCGCCAGGCGAGCAGAGCGCCCGTGGCAACGTAGCGGGCCACGTCGAGCCCCGCGTGCGCGAGCAGATGGCGCCGCCGCGGCGGCTCGACGTGCCGCCACATGACGAGGCGCCGCGGGAATGCTACGAGCAGGCCGACGAGGGAAAACAGCAGCCACCAGCCGCCCGCGCCCAACGAGTCAAACCACAACGAGGCGAACAGCGTGACGATGCCGGCCTCGGCCAGCCGCCACCCCAGCTCCCACCGATTGAAGGACCAGACCACGGCTCGCTCGGCGGCCGCGTCGTTCCAGGCGTAGCCGACGGGCGGGGCGAGGACGAACAGCGCCGCGACCGGCAGCCATGCGAGGAGCAGCCGGCCGAGTGTCACTAGCCGCGCGGCCGGCGGTAGCCGGGGCCGCGCAGGCCGCGCCCGGGCCGCGCATCGGTCATCTTGCCGTGCCGCAACACGGCCTGGCCATTCACGAACACGTATTCGATGCCCACGGACGTCTGGTGCGGCTGCTCGAACGTCGCGCGATCGATCACCGTCGCCGGATCGAAGATCGTTATATCCGCGTACATTCCCGGTTTCACGAGGCCGCGATCGGCCAGAGCGACCCGCTGCGCCGCGAGCGACGTCATCTTCCGCACCGCGAACTCGAGCGTCATGAGCTTTTGGTCGCGCACGTAGCGGCCCAGGATGCGGGTAAACGAGCCGTAAGAGCGGGGGTGCGTGCCCTCCTTGCCGAACGGCCCGTCGGGCGCGACCCCGCCGGCGTCGGTGTTCACTGCTACCCACCACTGCTGCATCGCCGCGCGCACGTCGGGCTCGCTCATGAGGAAGTAGATCGCACCGCTGCGCGCGTGGTCCGCGATGACCAGATCGAACAGCGTCTCGATCGGATCCTGCTTGCGCGCTGCAGCGATTTCGGAGAGGCGCTTCCCCTGTAAGTAATGAAGGGAGTCCTCGAACGGGAACACGATGACGCCCTCTGGTCCTTCCGTAGCCCGGTAGAAACGGTCGGTGACCTGCGGAGGCGCGAGCAGCTCGGCGCGGAGTCGCGCCCGGATGGCCGGATCGCGCAGGCGCGCGATCAGCGAATCATTCCCTCCCGAATGAGCCCAGGCCGGGACCGATGCGTCCAGCGAGGTCGCGCCAGCCAGATAGGGATACTGGTCGGCGGTGACGTCGAGACCGGCTGCCCGCGCCGAGTCGATGCGCGCGAGGACATGCGGCATCCGGCCCCAGTTGCGCCGCCCCGACACCTTGAGATGCCAGATCTCGGCCGGGATGCCGGCCTCGCGGGCGATGCGGAACGTCTCGTCGAGCGCCTGGTCGATCTGCCCGCCCTCGTTGCGCATGTGGCTCGCGTACACGCCACCGTGGCGCCGGGCGGCTTTCGCCAGCGCGATGACTTCCTCGGTCGGTGCATAGAACGCCGGCGCATACTCGAGCGCAGTCGAGACGCCCAGAGCGCCCTGCTGCATCGCGGTATCC
Source organism: Gemmatimonadales bacterium (assembly GCA_035300745.1). GTDB lineage: Bacteria > Gemmatimonadota > Gemmatimonadetes > Gemmatimonadales > GWC2-71-9 > 20CM-2-65-7. Next base: position 1,594 of record DATGVC010000303.1, read on the forward strand.
ACCAGCGCCACCATGTGCGCCAATTCTTCCGGCGTCGCATGGCGGTCCTGCTTGCCCACGACGGCGAGCCGCACCTGCGTCGCACCGACGAACGTGGCGATGTTGACGGTGCTGCCGGTGCGCGCGAGGTGCGCAAAGTAGCCGTTCAGATCGCGCCAATCTTCCTGCACGCCGTACTTCTTCATCCACACGGAATCGTCGACGACAAGGAGGTCCGTGAGCGGTGCGACGGATCCGCCCTCGCCCGTGACCTCGGTCGTAATGCCCTGGCTGACCTTGCTGAGCACGCGGTTGTCGATCAGGGCGTTCGTTTCGGACTGACCGAGCATGTCGATGAATCCCGGGGCGACCACTAGGCCCGACACGTCGATCGTGTCGCGCGCCGGCGCGCCGCCGAGGTATCCCACCGCCGCGATACGATCGCCGTTGACGGCGACGTCACCGGCATAGCGCGGGTTGCCGCTGCCGTCCACGATCCAGCCCCCCTTGAGGATCACGTCGTAGGGACCGTCGCGCCTGGCGGGTGTGCCCATGCCGCAGGCGGTGACGGATAAGAGGAAGAGGAATCGGAGTGTCATTTCCATGTTGCTCTCAGGGAGTCCGGCCGGATCATCCGGCCGCGGATCATGACCATCGCGATGTTCCGCGTGGCAGCGATGTTGCCGGCAGGGTTGCCGGCGACCACGACGAGGTCGGCGACTTTCCCGGGGGCGAGAATGCCAAGCGAATCCGCCTGCAACAGCTGCGCGCCGCGGCGCGTGGCGGCGGTGATCGCCTCGAGCGGCGTCAGACCGGCCCCGACCAGCAGCGCCATCTCCTCGTGCAGCGAGTATCCGGGAATGAGGAGCTGATTCGCGGCGTCCGAGCCGGCGACGATCGTCCCGCCGGCGCGCTTGTACTCGCGCACGAACTGATCCTGCCGCCGGCGCGAGCGCCGGAACGCGTCGAAATCGCCTGAGCGCCATCCGGTGCGGCGCAGCAGACTGGCGACACTGCGAACACTCTGGGCACTCTCGGGCACATCTTCCATACCCGGGCGCGTGAGCAGGATCGGGTTATCGAGCCGCGAAAGCATGTCGTGGACGACCAGCGTGGGCACGATCGCCACCTTGGTCTGCGCGAGTGCGCGCGCCGTGCGTGCCACCATGGTTGAATCGAGGCTTGCCCAGCCCTTCTCCTCGGTCGTCCATCCGGTGAGGAAGCTGTTGTGCGCGTTCGCATAGGTCCCCCCCGGATCCCTGGTCGCGGCCTGAACGACGCCGGACATGTGTTCGATCGAAACTACGCCGGCGCGCGCCGCGGTCAGCGCGTCGGTCTTGCCGAGATGCGCCGCCACGGGCAGGCGCAGCTTCCGGGCTTCGTCGATCAGCGGCCGCAACAGATTCGGTGTGATCTTCGTGTAGATCTTGAGATAATCCACGCCTGCCACCGCATGCTGATCGACCGCGTGACGCGCCTCGTCGGGCGTCCGGATACCGGTCGCATTGGGGTAGGTGGGGGGCGTGCCGTCGATCATGGCACCCGCACTGAACATGCGCGGGCCCACGATCGATCCGAGGTTCACTGCGTTTCTCAGCGCGATCACGCTGTCGGTAGCGCCGTGCAGATCGCGCACTGTGGTGACGCCCCACGCGACGTAGCGCCCCGTGGCCCAGCGTTCCACGTGCGCGTGGGCGTCGATCAATCCCGGGATGATAGTCTTCCCGACCAGGTTGACGCGCTCCGCGCTCTTGGGAATCGGGATTTCGTTGACCCGTGCAATCGCTTCGATATGACCGTTGCGGATGATAATGAGGGCGTCCTGCTTCGGCGGGCCGCCCGCACCGTCGATCAGTGTGGCTCCCTCCAGCGCGATGACGCGATCCTTGGGCGGCAGGAGCTTGCTGCAACCAGCAAGCAGGAGCACCAGCACGAGCGCGACGATCTGACGGCCGGACGGCCGGACGGCCGTCACTTGGGATCTGCCGAGGTGTGGTCGTGCAAAATCCGCCAGCGGTCGCCTTGGCGCTGCAGCACCAGCGTGAACGGGCCGCTTGCCACAACCGAATCGTGTCGCGACAACTTGAATCGTGCTGTCGCGTACGCAAAATCGGGCGTCAGCACGCGCACGTGCAGGTCGTCAAAGGAGAGCGAGTCGCGCGTCTTTCCTGGCGCGAAGTAGATCGCTTGGTAGCGATCGTACAGCGCCTGCCATCCATACTGAGCATGGCCGGCCGACATGTAGCTGGTCAGCGAATCGCGCGCGTAGTCGCTCATGAAACCGTTGAGGTCGCCGCGATTCCAATCGGCTGCGGAGCGTCGCAGCATCGCGGCGATTTCCTGCGGAGGATCGCCCAGCGGGATTTTTGGCGCCGAGCATGCGACCAACGGCGAAGCGAGAACGAGGTACCACGCACCACGCATTATCGTCTCCTTAACGTGGCCGCGGGAGCGTCTCGACGAGACGCTCCCGCGGGTAGCATAGCGTGCTGGCTTAGCGGCGGCGTTTCTTCTTGGTGGCCTTCTTCTTTTTCTTCGCCGTCTTCTTCCGTGCCTTCGGCCGCGCCTTCTTGGCGGCTTTCTTTTTCTTCTTGGCCTTCGGCTTAGAAGATGGGCGCGACTCCTCCATCGGCATGGACGATGGCGTCGGTGCAGGCGTGGGCGCCGACGGGAACATCGGCTCCATGAACCCCGGTCCAGGCCAACTGCTCTCCGTGAAATCCATCTGCTCAAGCATCGGATCTCTCCTATGCTGGTAGGTGCGGGGGCGTCGTGGGTGGCCTATAGCTTACCGCGGGATTCTGACCTCGCAAGTGACACGTACTACCGCGTTTTGGGTCTCGCCAGTTGCGGTCCGCCGTGACAAGTTGGCTTGACAACGCCATTTAGCCAGACACACATTCGCCATCCATGACTAGACGCGCACTCATCGTCGCGCTTGGGTGCCTTGCTCCGGGCATAGCGGCGGCGCAGAACGTCGCCGAAGTCCAAGTAGCTCCTCCTTCGGTGACTATTCGCGTCGGGGAGCGCAGCGGTTTGCTCGCCACGGCGTTCGATCGCATCGGCAATGTGATCCCGACCGTACGCATCATCTGGTCGTCGAACAACGTGAACGTCGCGAAGGTGGACAACAGCGGCACGATCACTGGGGTCGGCAGCGGCGTGGCCATCATCGAAGCCCGGGTGGGCGCGCGGCGCGGCCAGGCCGCAGTGCAGGTCACGGGAGGCGGTGGAGCGGCGCCGCCAGCCGTGCCGCCGGCTGCTCCGCCTCCACCGGCCGCTCCCCCTCGCCCCGATCCCTTTGCCGGGCAACCCGCGGGCAGCGGGGCAGCCGCCGCGTTGCGACTCGAGCCCGGGGTCGTCTACTTGCTGCCCTCCGAGAATACTCGGGTTTCCCCGCGGGCGCTGCGTGAGGACGGTTCCCCGGCGGCACCTGTCATGGTCGCGTGGACATCCCTGCGACCGGACGTGGCGAGCGTCGATCAGAGCGGGAATGTGGTGGCGCTCTCCCCGGGCCAGGGCACGATCCAGGCGACTGCCTCCAGCGGGGGAGGACTCACCGCGACCGCGCCGGTGGTCGTCCAGCAGGCGGAGTTCACGGTGCGCGAGGGCTCTCCGGTGATGCTCTCCCCGGGTGAAGTCGACACGCTTCACGTCATCGTCGCCGCGCAGAGCAACCGAACGGTCAACCCGCTCGTGCTGCAGTGGGCGTCGGGTGATCAGAGCGTGGCGCGCATCAGCCTCGCGGGCGTGGTCACCGCCGCCGGGCCGGGCAAGGCGATACTGACCGTCTCAGGTTTGCTGCAGAGCAAGAGCATCGAGGTATCGGTACATCCCGTTGTTGAGAAGCTTTCGGTGCGCCCCCCGCGATCTCCTGAAGTGCAGGTGCCTCTCACGGGCACTGCAAAGTTCGAGGCGCAGGCGCTGACAGCTGAGAACGTCGCCGTTCCGGAAGCTCCGCTGCGCTGGAGCGTCGTGGATCCGGCGATCGCGAGCTTCGACGTGCAGACAGGATTACTGACGGGGCGTGCGGTGGGGAAGACGCAGCTGACGGTGCGGGGTCCTGGCACCGGTCTCTCGGTCAGCTGGAATATCAGCGTGATCGCGGGCTCGGTGCGGTTCACGCAGCCACGGGTTGGGATCGGGCTGAATCAACGGCACGCGCTGCGCGCGAATTACACCGACGACCAGGGGAACGTGCTGGGACCCGCCTCGAACCTGACATGGAGCAGCGATAATCCGCAGATCGCGAGCGTCGGCGAAGACGGCGCGGTTGCGGGCGCCGGGTATGGTCACTCGAAGGTCACCGCCACCGCCCCCGGCGGAAAGACCGCGACGGCCGACGTTTACGTCGTGGGCGAGATCATTGTGGCGAGCTCACGTTCCGCCCCGAACACGCCAGGCAAATTCCAGCTCTATGCCCTCGAGCGGTCCAACCTCGCACAGCTCACCAAGCTCACGCCGGACACGACCTCGGCCAACGATCCGGCGTTTTCGTCCGATGGCTCGCGCATCGCGTTCGTCTCGCAGCGCGATGGCAACGCGGAGATTTACGTCATGAATGCGGACGGCACGGGATCCGCACGCATCACGAACGATCCGCAGCCGGACGGCCGCCCAGTGTTCACGCCGGACGGGCAGTCGGTGGTCTTCCACTCGGCGCGAACCGCCGGGAAACCGCAGATCTGGGTTGTGAATCTGGATGGCACGGCGCTCACCCAGCTGACGCGCGACTCGGTGAATGCGTCACCGACGGTGTCGCCGGACGGGCAGACGATCGCGTACGTCTCGACGCGGAACAAAGACGCCGACATCTGGCTCATGGCGCGGGACGGATCGAATCAGCGGCAGTTCACGCGCTCGCCGCAGCAGCGCGAGTCAGAGCCCCACTTCCTGCGCGACGGCACTCTGGCCTACCTGGTCGAGCGGCGGGACAACAATCGCACGGTGCAACAGGTGATGCGAGCCGATCTCGCGACCGGGGCTACCACCGCGCTCACCGGGACCGATCTGGCGATCGCCTCGTTCGCCATCTCGCCCGCTGGCGATCTTCTCGCACTGGTCGTCAATGCCGAGCCGCAGAACCGCCGCAATCCCACGTATCGCGTGTACATCCAGCCGGTCAGCTCAGCGACCCCGGTGCCGGTGCCCACCACGGGGGCGGAGCAGATGGTTACGCCGACGTTCCGACCGTAACAGGCGCGTGCGCGCCTGCGTTCTCACCGCCACCGGCGGGATCCAGCACCTTCACATCACCGACGTTCCGGATGCGCCCGCTCCCAAAGCGGGTGAAGTGCGCGTCGCCATTCGCGCCGCGGCGTTGAATCACCTCGACGTCTTCGTGATGGAGGGGTTGCCAGGAGGAGCCCAACGGCTTCCGCACATCGTGGGCGCGGACGGCGCCGGCGTCGTCGAAGCGATCGGATCGGACGTGATCAGTGTCCGGCCGGGAGAACGGGTAATGCTCAATCCCGGCATCTCGGACTACACGTGCGAATTCTGCCAGGCCGGCGAGCATTCGCAGTGCGTCAACTACCGGCTCCTGGGCGAGCACTTGCCGGGGACGGTCGCCGAGCTGGTCACCGTGCCCGCGCATAACGTCGCGCGCGTCCCGCAGGTATCTCCCGAGCTGACGTGGGCGGAGGCAGCCGCGTTTTCGCTCGTCACGCTCACCGCCTGGCGCATGCTCGTCACCCGCGCTCGGCTCAGGAGCGGCGAGACGGCGTTGATCTGGGGGATCGGGGGCGGCGTGTCCTTGGCGGCGCTGCGCATCGCCAAGCTGCTCGACGCGCGCGTAATAGCGACGTCTTCCGACGACGCCAAGCTGGCCGCTGCCAAACAGCTCGGCGCCGATGTGACGCTGAATCACCGCACGCAGCAGGTCGCGCAGGAGGTGCGCGCGCTCACCAACAAGCGCGGCGTGGACGTCGTGGTCGAGAATGTCGGAGCCGCGACGTGGGACGACTCGCTGCGCTGTCTCAGACGCGGCGGACGACTGGTCACCTGTGGTGCGACGTCCGGGCCGCAGGTGAGCCTCGATCTGCGGCGCTTGTTCTGGCATCACTGGAGCCTTCTCGGATCCACGATGGGGAACGCGGCGGAATACGCGGAGATCGTCAGACGGCTGAGTCAGGGACAACTCCGGCCGATTGTGGATCGCGTCTATCCCATGGCGCAGGCTCCACGAGCATTTGAGCGGCTCTCCAAAGGCGAACAGTTAGGCAAGGTGGTTGTCGAAGTGTCTTCCTGAACCCTCCAACCCATTGCCCGCTAGGCGTCTAGGCGTCTAGTTTTTGCATGTCCTCGCCGTTGCCTTAATCGACCTAAGTAGTTAATTTTTATCATCTTACACCTCCCCAACATACGATCTAAATGACTGGTCCTAACGTCCGCGAACG
>DATGVC010000304.1:0-10471 GCA_035300745.1 Gemmatimonadales bacterium
CTGCAGGAAGCGGAGACCGCCCGCCTGCTGCGCATGGAAGATGAGCTGCACGAGAGCGTTGTGGGGCAGAACGAAGCGATTCAGGTGATCTCGCGGGCCATCCGGCGCAGCCGGGCGGGGCTCAAGGATCCCAAGCGTCCCATCGGCTCCTTCATCTTCAGCGGCCCGACGGGCGTGGGCAAGACGGAATTGGCGCGGGCGCTGGCCCGCTTCCTGTTCGCGGATGCCCAGGCGCTGATCCGCGTCGACATGTCGGAGTACATGGAGAAGTTCTCCGTGAGCCGGCTGATCGGCGCGCCGCCGGGGTACGTCGGCTACGAAGACTCCGGCACGCTCACCAAGGCGGTCCGGCGCAAACCGTATTCGGTGGTGCTGCTCGACGAGATCGAGAAGGCGCACCCCGACGTGTTCAACATCCTGCTGCAGGTGCTCGACGAAGGGCACCTGACGGACAACTACGGCCGGCTGATCGACTTCAAGAACACCGTCGTGATCATGACCTCGAACGTCGGCGCGCGCGACATGGTCAAGGGCAAGACGCTTGGCTTCGCGCACTCTGACGCGCGCAACGAATTCGACCGCATGTCCGAGAAGGTGAAGGAAGAGGTCAACAAGGTCTTCAATCCGGAGTTCCTGAACCGGCTGGACGACGTGATCGTGTTCCACGCGCTCAACCGGGAGCATATCGCGCTGATCGTCGCCATTCTGGCGCGCGACGTGCAGAAACGCCTGGGTGAAGAGGAGTTGACGCTGCGGTTGACGCAGGGGGCGACCGACTTCCTCGTCGATCACGGCTACGATGAACACTACGGCGCGCGGCCGCTCAAGCGCGCCATTCAGAAATACGTCGAGGACCCGCTGTCGGAGAAGATCCTCGTCGGAGATTTCGCAAAGGGTGACGAGATCGAGGTGGACGTCGCCCCCGACAAGGAGCGCCTGGCGTTCCGGGCACTCTCCGGCTCGAAGGCGTGATCCGCCGGCTCACTCTTCCATTCTTATTGAGTCTCGCCGCCGCCGCCCCGGGCCTGTGCGCCGCACAGGCCGGAGTGGCCGGGGGTACGCAGACGCCTGTCCCCGACTCGATCGCGGTGGTGGGACCGCGCCGCAATAGCGCCATCAGCATCATTCAGATCAGCGGTCTCGTGCCGGGCCGCGCCATCAACTATCGCGACGTCCAGCGGGCGATTCAGGCGCTCTACGCCAGCGGTCAGTTCGACGACGTCGCCGTGACGCAGACGCACACAGCGGCCGGCAAGAACGTGCTCGTGATTCGCGTGCACGAGCGGCCCCTGCTGGTGAAATGGGCGGTCCGCGGCGTGCAACGCGTCGCCGAGCATAGCGTCCGCGACAAGGTGGCCCTCGCGGAAGGCCGGCCGCTCGATCCGGCCAGCGTGGCGCGCGCCCGCGCCCGCATCGATTCGCTGTACCACGCGCGGGGCTATTATCTCGCCCACACCAAGCCGCTGTTCGTCTACGAACGGGATTCGTCGGCCGTCCGCGTGATCTTCGACATCGACGAGGGGAACCGCGTCGCCATCGCGCAAGTGGATTTCCAGGGCAACACGCATTTCACGGACGAGCAGCTCGCGGCCCAGATGAGCTCGCGCCCCGAAGGGTTCTGGTGGTTCCGCTCAGGGGAGTACAACGACGACAAGCTCGCCGAGGATCTGCACCAGAAGCTGCCCTCGTTCTACGGCAAGCAGGGGTTCGTGGATTTCCAGGTGCTCGACGACACCCTGGTCGTGCACGAGGGGACCGGCAAGGCGACGCTGGTGGTGAAGGTCAGCGAGGGCGAGCCCTATCGGATCGGCTCATTCGAGATCGTCGGCAACCGGCGCTTCTCGACCGAGGACCTGCAGACGTTCTATCCGTTCGTGGGAGAGCAGCGCACCGGCTTGCTGGGCCTCGGCGGCAAGCGGCACATGGTCTACTTCGACGACCAGCTGTGGCAGGATGCCACGCGCAAGCTGCAGACGCTCTACTACAACAACGGCTACATCTACGTCAATGTGCGGCCCGACGTGCTGCGCCGCATCGCACCCGACGGCAAGCCGGTCGTGGACCTCCGTTGGGTGATCACCGAAGGCCAGCCGGCGATCGTCAACCACGTGGAGATCCGCGGCAACGACGTCACCCACGACCGGGTGATCCGCGAGGCGATTGTGATGGTGCCCGGCGACGTCTTCCGCCAGGACGCCCTGATCGCCTCCTACCAGCGCGTCTCGAACCTCGGCTTCTTCAATCAGCCGCTGCCGTTCCCCGACACCAAACCGGCGAACGAGCAGGGCGATATCGACGTGGTGTTCCGGGTGTCGGAAAAGCGCACCGGCAACATCAACTTCGGCGCGTCGGTGGGGCAGGGAACCGGCGTGGGCGGATTCCTCGGCCTCGACGAGCCCAACCTGTTCGGCCAGGGCAAGCGCGGCCGCTTCCAGTGGCAGTTCGGCAAGAATATCAACGATTTCGACGTCTCGTTTACCGATCCAGCCGTCCGCGAATCGCGCATGTCGGCCACCATCGGCGTGCACAACACGCGGGTGCGCTACGTCATCGCCGACGTCGGCCGCCTGCGGCGGCGCGGGGCAAGCTTGCAGCTGGGCTTCCCGGTGTTCGGCGACAACTATACGCGGTTGTTCGTTTCGTACGGCATCGACCAGCAGAGCTTCACCGGTTCGTCTACCAACGCCGCCTTCTCGAGCGCGTTTCGCTGCAACGACTGCGTGCGCTCGACACTGGGCGCATCGGTGATGCGCGACACCCGGATCGATCTGCCGTTCCCCACGGCCGGGACGATGGTACAGTTCGGCCTCTCGCAGAGCGGCGGCCTGCTCGGCGGGTCGGGCAACTTCCAGCGCGCCGATATCGAAGGGCATTTCTACGCCCCGATCGGCACGCTGGGGAATTCCCCGACGTCCAATGTCAAGTTCGTGCTCGGCTTCTCGACGCGGTCGGGGTTCGTCTTCGGCAACTCACCCTTCTTCGAGCAGCTGTTCACGCTGGGCGGCACGCAGTTCTTCATCCCGCTGCGCGGCTACGACGAAGCCTCGATCACGCCCTTCGGTTACGACCCCAACGCCAGCGCCAGCGGTGCGAGCCCCAACGCGTTCGGGAAGGCGTTCTTCTCGATGACGGGCGAGCTGGGGTTGCGCCTCTCGCAAATGTTGTATCTCTCGACCTTCTTCGACGCCGGCAACGTCTGGTCGCGGCCCTCACAATACGATCCCACCAGGCTGTTCCGCGGCGCCGGGATCGGTGCGGCGGTCATCTCGCCGCTCGGACCGCTCGGCATCGACTACGCGTACGGATTCGACCGGGTCGATGTTTTCGGACGGCCCAAGCCCGGTTGGAAGCTGCACTTCAAGCTCGGCAATTTCTTCTAGGCCTCGGGCCCACTTTCTACCATCGGGAGTTCCAGCGTTATGCAGCGTCTCGTGCTCGTGTCGCTCGTCGCCGTTGCCGCCGCTTCGGTCGCGGCGCCCACCGCCCTGGCCGGGCAAGGCGCCTCGTCCGCGACGGCGCCGATCAAGATCGCGTTCATCAGCTCGCAGGAGATCCTGAAGAACACGCCCGGCTACGCGGCTGCCGAATCGACGTACCGGAGAGAGTTGCAAGCGTCGCAAAATGAATTTCAAAAGCTGCAGCAGCAGCTCGATTCGGCAGTGCAGGTCTTCGACCAGCAGTCGATCGCGCTGTCACCCGCCGCACGACAGGCGAAACAGAAGGACCTCCAGACCATGCAGCAGCGGGTCGAGCAGCGTTCGAACGAGCTGCAGGAGCGTTTGCGCCAGCGGGAACAGGACTTGCTCGGACCGCTCCGCACGCGCATCACGTCCGTGATCCAGGGCATCCGCGCGGAAATGAATTATGCGCTGGTGTTGGATCTCGACGCCGGCGGGGGATTCGTCGCCGCCGCGGACCCCGCGCTCAACATCACGGCTCGCGTGCTGCAGCGCCTCTCGCAGGCGCAGTAGCCGGACGGCTCGCGGTCCTCCCCCGATGAATTCGGCGGGAACGCGGCCGCTGTCCGCGAGTGAAATCGCGGCCCTCACCGGCGGGCGGCTGGTGGGGCCGGGTACGGTAACGGTCGCCGGGATCGCGCCGCTCGAGCGCGCGGGTCCCGGCGACCTCTCTTTTCTTGCCTCACCCCGGTACGTCCCCTACTTTGAGCGCACCAGCGCGTCCGTGGTGCTCGTCGCGCCGGCGCTCGAGTCCGCGACAGGCGGACCCGAGACGCGGATCGTCGTCCCCGACCCGTACGCCGCGCTGCTGGTCGTGCTTCCCGTGCTGTATCCGCAGGCCGTTTGGGAAGCCGGCGTCCATCCCACGGCGGTCGTGGGCCGGGGCGCCACCTGGCAGGAGCCGGTCGCGATCGGCCCGCATGCGGTCATCGGCCGCGAAGTGCAGGTCGGACGTAACGTCCGCATCGGCGCGGGATGCGTGCTCGGCGACGGCGTCGCGGTGGGCGACGACACGCAGCTGTATCCGGGCGTTACGCTCTATGCGGGCACGGCCCTGGGGAAGCGCGTGATCGTGCATGCGGGCGCGGTGCTGGGGAGCGACGGGTTCGGATACATCCCCGGGAAGGGCGGCGAGGCGCACCGCAAGATCCCGCACGTCGGCCGTTGCCTGATTGGGGACGACATCGAGATCGGCGCGAACACGTGCATCGACCGCGGCAGCGTGGACGACACCGTGATCGGATCGGGCACGAAGATCGACAATCTCGTCCACATCGCTCACAACGTCCGCATCGGCGCCCGCTGCCTCATTATGGCGCAGGCAGGGATCGCGGGCAGCGTGCAGGTGGAGGATGATGTGATCATCGGCGGTCAGGCCGGCGTCTCGGATCATCTCACCATCGGTCGCGGCGCGCGGCTGCTCGTGCAGTCGGGACACATCGCCAATGTGCCCGCCGAGGCGACCATGTTCGGCTATCCGGCACGCGCGCATCGCGAGTACCTGCGCGCCCAGGTGGCGATGTATCGGCTCGCGAAGATCGTGAGCGAGCTCGAAGACCTCGTGCAATCCAAAGCCGAAAAACCGCCCGCCCCGCCCGCCCCGCCTGAGAGCCCCGCTGGCTCCACCGACCGCTAGGCGCTCCGTCACGCGGCCAGCCGCGCTGCGCGGCACGGGGTTGCATACCGGCGCCACGACGGAAGCGACGTTCCTGCCGGCGCCCTCAGGGCAGGGAATCGTCTTTCGCCGCACCGACCTCGCCGGCAAGCCCGAGGTCCCGGCGCGGCTGACGGAGGTCGAGGCGGTGGACCGCCGCACCGCGATCGGCCACGGCGAGGCGACAATTCACACCGTCGAGCATCTGTTGGCGGCCGTTGCCGCGCACGTGATCGACGACCTGACGATCGAGCTCACCGGTCCCGAGCCGCCCATTCTCGACGGCAGCGTGCAGCCGTACTTCGATGCTCTGGCGAAGGCGGAGCCCGTGTCCGTGGGTGGCGAGCCGGCGGTGCTCACCGTCACGGCGCCGTTCACGGTCACGGACAAGGATGCGGCCTATGTCGTCGCGCCGTCCAAGACGTTCCGGCTGACGGTGTCGATCGAATGGCCGCATCCGTTGATCGGGCGACAGGCCGGCGCCTACGAGGTCACGCCGTCAAACTTCGCAGCGGAGCTCGCGCCGGCGCGGACGTTCGGCTTCACGCACGAGGTGGCCGAGCTGCAGGCGCGCGGGTTGATCAAAGGCGCATCGGAAGGGAATGCGATCGTGCTCGATGAGCGCGGCGTGGTGCACGGCGGGAAGTTGCGCTGGCCGGACGAATTCGTGCGGCACAAAGCGGCGGACATCGTAGGGGACCTGGCGCTAACCGGCGCCAGGATTCAGGCTCATGTGGTGGCGACGCGGCCCAGTCATGGCGGCAATATTGCACTGGCGCGCGCGCTCGCCCGCGCAGGGAGGCGCACCGGAATGCCCGCGATGGACATCAGCAAGATCATGGACTATCTGCCGCATCGATACCCGTTCCTGCTGGTGGACCGGATCATCGAGGTGGAAGGGCAGAAACGCATCGTGGGCATCAAGAACGTGACGATCAACGAGCCGTTCTTTCAGGGGCACTTCCCGGGTCATCCCATCATGCCGGGCGTGCTAATTATCGAAGCGATGGCGCAGGTCGGCGGGATGCTGTTAATGAGTCATTTCGAGGGCCAGGACACCGCGAACAAAGTCGTGTACTTCATGTCGCTCGATCACGTGAAGTTCCGCCGTCCCGTGGTGCCGGGGGACCAGATCCGCTTCGAGCTCGACATGCTGCAATTCCGCGGCAAGACGTGTCGGATGAAGGGAGCCGGCTTCGTCGACGGCCAGGTCGTCGCGGAGGCGGAAATGATGGCGATGGTGGTCGATAAGTGATCCACCGGACGGCGCTCATCGACCCGACCGCCGAGCTCGGCGCCGACGTCTCGGTCGGGCCGTACTGCGTGATCGGCCCGCGTGTCACCGTGGGCGAGCGCTGCAGCATCGCGGCCCACGCTGTCCTGGAGCGCAACACGCGCGTCGGCGAAGCCGTGAAGATCGGGTATGGCACAATCATCGGCAACGATCCGCAGGACCTGAAATACAAGGGCGAGGAGACGTGGGTCGAAATCGGCAACGGCACGATCATGCGGGAATACTGCACCATCAATCGCGGCAGCACCGCGACCGGCAAGACGACGGTAGGTGCGCGCTGCTTCCTCATGACGTACGTGCACGTCGCGCATGACTGCGTCATCGGCAACGACGTGATCATCGCCAATTCCGTGCAGATGGCCGGGCATGTCACGGTAGACGACCGCGCCATCATCAGCGGGCTGGTCCCGATCCATCAGTTCGTCCGCATCGGCACCTATTCGTTCGTGGGCGGCGGGTCGCGGGTCAATCAGGACGTGCCGCCCTACACCAAGGCCGCGGGCAACCCGGTGCACCTCTACGGGCTGAATTCGGTGGGCCTGCAGCGGGCCGGGTTCGCGCCCGACCTCAAGCTCGCGCTGAAGCGCGCCTACCGCTTGGTGTTCAACTCCGATCTCACGATGAGCCAGGGAGTCGCGCGCGCCCGCACGGAGCTGCCTCAGGTTCCGGAAGTGGAAACGTTCCTGCGCTTCATCGAGGCGTCGCAACGCGGGGTGATGGTGTGAAGCCGTCTATGCGGTCCGTGCGTGTGGGTGTCGTCGGGGCGGGTGCGCTCGGTTTCCACCACATACGGCTGCTCAAGAAGATCGACGGCGCCGAGCTCGTGGGATTTTACGACCACAACGCGACCCGTTCGGCTCAAGTCGCCAAGGAACTCGAGACGACCGCGCTCCCCTCACTCGAGGCGCTGCTGGACCGTGTCGAAGCCGTGACCGTGGTCGTTCCGACGCCGGCGCACGTGGACGTCGGGCTGCCGGTGCTGGCGCGCGATCTGCACGCGCTCATCGAGAAACCGCTGGCCGACACATTGCCAGGCGCCGAGCAGCTGGTACACGTCGCGCGCGAGCGTGGGCTGTGTCTCCAGGTGGGCCATGTCGAGCGATTCAATCGCGCGGTGCGCGCCGCGATGCCATACCTCGAGGAGCCGCGCTTTCTCCAGACCGAGCGCCTGGCGCCGTTCCAGCCGCGCGGCACCGACGTCGCGGTGATCCTCGACCTCATGATTCACGATCTCGATCTCATCCAGGAGCTGGTGCGGTCGGAGGTCAGCGAGGTGCGCGCGACCGGCGTGCCGATCCTTACGCCCCACGTGGACATCGCGAACGCCCGCGTCGAGTTCGCCAACGGCGCCGTGGCGATCGTCACGGCGAGCAGGGTATCGCGCGAGCGCACGCGCAAGCTGCGCATCTTCCAGCCGACGGGTTATTTCTCGCTCGATCTCGCCCAGGGCAACGGCCATTTTTACCGGCTGAAATCGGGATGGCAGGGATTCGGCGCGACCCGGATCGAAGAGATCGTGGAGCACGTGCGACTGGACGCGCCCGAGGCCGAGCCGCTGCAGCTCGAGCTCGAGAGCTTCCTGCGCGCGGTGCGCGGCGACGGCGACGTCGTGGTCACCGGCGCAGCCGGGCTGCAGGCACTGACTCTCGCCTATCGCGTCGCCGACGCCATCAGCGCCTCGCCGCTCGCCGCGGCGCGGCCGTGACGCGGATCTACATCTCGGCAGGGGAGCCGTCCGCGGACGCACATGCCGCGGCGGTGGCGACCGCATTGCGCCGCCGTCTTCCAGGGCTCGAGCTGGAAGCCCTCGGCGGCCCCTCGCTCGAGCGCGCGGGTGTCCGCGTGCTGGACCGAATGGAATCGTACTCCGTCGTCGGATTCGTCGAGGCCATCGCCAAGATTCCGGCGCATTACCGCCTGCTGAGCAGAATCAAGAAATCGTTTCGAGCCAAACGCTACGACCTCGTGATTCTGGTCGACTATCCCGGATATCACCTGCGCGCGGCCGCTGCGGCCGCGGCAGCCGGCATCCCGGTCCTGTATTACATTGCGCCGCAGATGTGGGCCTGGGGACCCAAGCGGGTGCGCAAGCTCGCCCCGGTGAATCAGCTCGCGGTCATTTTGCCGTTCGAGGAAGAGTTTTTCCGCGAGCGCGGGGTCGCCGCGACGTTCGTGGGGCATCCACTCAAAGACCGTCCCCCCCCGCCATCGCGGGTGGACGCGCGCCGCATACTGGGCCTCGATCCGCGGCGCCAGACGCTGGGCTTGTTTCCGGGGAGTCGCGCGCAGGAGGTGACGCGCCACTGGGCGATCTTTCGCGAGGCCGCGGCGCGCGTCAGCGCCGCGCGCCCCGACGTGCAGATCATCGTCGCCGGCACACCGGACGCCGTGTATCCGGACCCGGGCGCGATCACCGTGCACATGGGCGATCCGCTGCTCGTATTCGCGGCCGCGGATGCCGGGATCTGCAAGTCGGGCACCACGACGCTGGAGGCGGCGATCGCTGACGTGCCGATGGTCATCACCTATCGCGTCCATCCGATATCGTCGTACATCGCGTTCCGGCTGCTGCAGGTGCCGTGGGTGGGTCTCGTCAATCTCGTGGCGGGCTACGAAGTCGCGCCCGAGTTCCTCCAGCGCCGCGCGAAGGCGGACGCCCTCGCCGACGGCGTGCTGCCGCTGCTCGATGCCGCGAATCCCATGACGCGGCGCCAGCGCGAAGGGCTGCAGCTCGTGCGCGACCGCCTCGGCGCGCCTGGGGCCGCCGACCGCGTCGCCGAGCTTGCGGCCGGCCTGATCCGATGAAGCTGCGTTGGGCGGAGCCGATCGCGGCGGCGATCGGCCCGCGGTTGCTGCGGGCGCTGGCGGCGACGTGGCGGTTCCGGGAGAGCGGCGTCGAGCATTGGCGGCCGCTGTGGGACGCCAAACAGCCCTTCATCTTCGTCGCCTGGCACTCACGGCTCCTCCCGCTCCTCGCGCTCCACAAGAACGAAGGCGTGATGTTGCTCATCAGCCGGCATCGCGATGGCGGATATCTCGCCGATCTCGCGCAGCAGTGGGGCTTCCGAGCGGTGCGCGGGTCGACGCAGCGCGGCGGCGAGGTCGGGCTGTTGGGGATCGTGCGAACACTGCAGGCCGGTGGCGTCGTCGCCATAACGCCGGATGGTCCGCGCGGCCCCGCGGAACGCGTGCAGCCGGGCGCGGTGGCCGCGGCGCAGCACGCCGGCGTGCCGATCGTCACCGTCGGAGCCCGGCCGGCGGCCGCCTGGTATCTCGGCTCGTGGGATCGGATGTGCATCCCCAAACCACTCACCACCATTGACGTTCAGTATGGACCGCCGATCGACATCGCCTCGGGCAAAGAGGGGCTACGACGCGGGATCGACGCCGTGTCGCGCGGACTGCAGGACGTTATGAGCGCCGCATGAGCGCCCAGCGCGTTGCCCAGTGGCTCTGGTGGAGCACTGCCGCGCCGGCGCGGGCGGCGCGCGGCGTGCTGCTGCCGTTCGCATTCGCCTATCGGACCATCATGAGCGCGCGGGCGGGCGCCTATGCCCGAGGCTGGCTGCGACGCCGGCCCTTGCCCCTGCCGGCCGTCGCCATCGGCAATCTCGCGGTCGGCGGAGCGGGGAAGACGCCGCTCGCCGCGTGGACCGCCGCGTTTTTCGCGAGCCGCGGCGTCAAGCCAGGGATCCTGCTCCGCGGCTATCGCGGCGATGAGCAGGCAGTGCATCAGCGGCTCGTGCCGGGTGCGATCGTCGTTCCCGACGCCGACCGGTTGGCCGGCGCCCAGAAAGCCCGCGCCCAGGGGGCGCGAGTGCTCGTGCTCGATGACGCCTATCAGCGGCTCAACGTTGCGCGCGACGTCAATGTCGCCGTCGTGAGCACGGAGAGCGCGCCTCCGCGCCACGTCGCGTGGCCGCTGCCGGCCGGTCCCTGGCGCGAAGACTGGAGCGCGCTGGGGCGCGCGGATGTCATCGTCGTGACGCGGCGCCGTGCGGCGGTGGCCGAGTCACGCGCGCTCGCGGGGCACCTCGCGGCGCGCTGGCCGCGGGCGGTCGTGGC
>DATGVC010000305.1:0-2755 GCA_035300745.1 Gemmatimonadales bacterium
TCCACGACCCTCCACAACTGATTTAGTGAATCGCGCCCGCAAAGCGCTGCACTAGGACGTGCGCTGCTGCGGTCCGCTGGTGCGGTTGCTGCTGGGGCCGCTAGTGCGCGGCGGCTGCGGGCCGCTGGGGCGCGGCGGGTGTGAGCCGCTGTTGCGCACGGGATGAGCGGCGCTGGGGCGCGGCGCGGCGCGCGGGCCTGAGCGCTTGACGGCGACGACGGGCAGCTCCAGCTCGAAGTAGAACCGCGTCCCCCACCCCGTCCGCGATTCGACTTTCAACTCCGACTTCATCGCCGCCGCCAGCTTGCGGCAAATCGTCAGCCCCAGGCCTGTTTGGGAAAACAGCTGGCCGCGCCGGCCCGACTCCTTGCGCAAAGGCTGGAACAGCGTGGTGATCTTGTCGGGCGTAATGCCGCGACCGCTGTCGCGCACCGCGAATTCGATGCGATCACTGCCATCGCTCGCTTCCTGCGCCACGAGTTCCACGTAGCCCGCATCGGTGAACTTGAGGGCGTTGGTGGTGAGGTTGAGGAGGACGCGGCTCAGCGCCACCGGATAGCCCATGCGCTGGTCGTGCGTGGGCGCGAGGAGACGCACGGTGAGATGCTTCTCTTCGGCGATCGGCCGCACGATGTCGCGCACCGACTCGAGCATCGCCGTGACGGAAAACGCCGACGGGTCTTGCTCCACCAGCTGATCGCCGCCTTGCGTGAACTCGATGATGTCGCTCGCCACCGACGAGAGCCCGAGCGCCGCCGTGTAGATCAGGCCGAGCTGGCGGCGCTGCACTTCATTGACGCCGCCGCTTTGCCCGCGCTGCAAGGTCTCGGCGAGCACGAGGATGGACGTGAGCGGCGAGCGCAGATCGTGGGCGACGTCCATGAGCAGCGCGAGACCGTCGCTCCCCGACAGCTGCTGGGCAAACGTCTGCGCCCAGTTCGGCTGAATCGTGACGCGCACGCGCTCCATCGCGACGAGCAGCGGCAGCAGCTCCGTATCGGGGACGCCGACTTCGCGCCAGCTCTCCACCACTTCGCTGCGCAGCAGCTCGAGCAAGCGGCGCCCCAGCGTCGAATGAATGGGCGGATCGACTTTGGGCCGCACCGTGACGCTCGGGGTCGGAGTGTACCATGCCAGGTGGATCGCCGAGGCGACCATGCCCAACAGATCGGACACTTCGTCCTGGCCCGTCGAGCGGGGACGCTTGCCCCAGCGGGACAGCACGGCACGAATCGCGTTCTTGAGAACTTTGCACGGAGTGCAGCGGACCTCCGTGCCAAATGGATGCGACGGGAGTGAATTCCGCGGTTGTAACGGAATGGGAGGGGGGGTTACCCGTTCCAAGGGCACGGACCTTCTACCCTAGGGAAGTAGCGAGGTTTCATTGGGGGAATTCCCTACGGCGCGATCCAACCCTCCCGAATGGCATAGCGAACCAGGTTGGCGGTGTCGTGCACGTTCAGCTTCTTCATCAGCCTGCCACGATGAAACTCCGCTGTTTTCACGCTGATATGCAGGACTTGCGCGATCTGCTTGGTGGATCTGCCTTCCCCCACGAGCTGCAGCACCTGGCGCTCCCGGGGTGTCAAATGGGAACCGTCCGCCGCGGGGGGCGTCGCGCAAGCGTCTACGATTGCCTGGGAGGCGCCGGGGCTGACGTACAGCCGACCGCTACGCACTTCCTCTATAGCGTGTACCAGATCGTCACACCCCTGGCTCTTCTGGACGAACCCCCGCACCCCGACCTTGAGCGCCTCCCTGACAAAGCGCGTGTCATCGATCCCAGAGAGCAGGATCACCGGGCAGGCGGGCGCGAGGCGGGCGATTTCGCGGGCGGCGTCGACGCCGTTGAGGACAGGCATGGCGACGTCCAGCACTGCAACGTCTGGTGAGTGACGCTGCACAGCATCGACTGCCGCCCGCCCGTCGGCCTCGTCGGCGACGACCTCCAGCCCCCGGCGCTCCAGCAGGGCTTTCAGCGCCTGCCGCAGCACCAGATGGTCGTCCGCCAGGACCAGCCGAACCGGCATCCACGCCCCCCCATCAGTGCGCGCCGGCCGGCTCCACCAGAGCTCAGTCAAAGTGCGCATTGTCACATAATACTGCCGCAATCCGCCGCGCGGCGAATCCGTCCCACCGCTCGATCGTCGGCGGGGCGCTCCGCCGGCTGACTTCCTGTACCGCCCTGACCAGCGCCTGCCGCTCGGCCGCCACCAGGCGATTGGTCCCTTCGATACACGTGATCGGGCGCTCGGTGTTGGGACGGACAGTCAGGCAGGGTACGCCGAGAAACGACGTCTCTTCCTGAAGACCACCCGAATCGGTGATCACCAGATCACTGCCGACCACCAGGCTCAACATCTCCCCGTACGGCACCGGGTCCAGCAGCTTGACGCCGCCATTTGCCGGTTGCCACCCGAGGTCCTGCATTCGTGCCCGCGTCCGCGGGTGCACTGGGAACACAATGTGACGCTCATGGCTCAGCTCAGCCAGTGCATCGAGCAGCTCGCGTAGCGTTCCCGGGTCGTCCACGTTGGCGGGCCGGTGGAGGGTCACGAGGGCATAGGGCTCGTGCGCGGATCCATTCTGTTTGCGGGCTCGGGGCAACAGGGCCACCAGCGAGTCGATCATGATGTTGCCGACGAAATTCACCCGCTCCGCCGGCACCCCTTCGGCCCGCAGGTTCTCCCAGGCGTCCCGCGACGGCGTGAACAGCAGATCCGATAGGCGATCCGTGACGACACGGTTGATCTCT
>DATGVC010000306.1:0-3542 GCA_035300745.1 Gemmatimonadales bacterium
GCCGTCTTCGGATCGTTCATCCAATACAGTGCGAAGATGAACAGCGCCGTCGCGAGGACGGCAGAGAGCTCGCCGAGGAGATGCATCACTGCTTCTTGAACATCTTGAGCATGCGGTCGGTGATCATGAAGCCGCTGACGATGTTCGTCATTGAAGCAAACAGCGCGACGGCGCCCAGAATGCGGATGGTGAGCGGGTGATCGGCGCCCGTCACCACGATCGAGCCGACGACCGCGATCGCGGAGATGGCATTCGTGAGCGACATCAGCGGCGTGTACAGCAGTCGGGACACGCGGCGGATGACGCCGAGCCCGATGAATGTCGCCAGCACGAACACGAACAGCATCGATCCGAAGTCGCTCATGATTTGCGCACCTCGCCCGCGTGTGTCACGCAGGTGTCGCGGGTGATTTGGTCTTCGAAGTCCAGGCGCAGCTTCCCGTCCTGCACGATGTGCCCGAGGAATGCCGCCACGTTTTTCGCGTACATCTGGCTCGCATGGAGCGGTACCGTGCTGGCCAGGTTGAGCGGGCCAAGGATAGACACGCCGTTGCGCACGATCTCGGAGCCGGGCTGGGTCAGCTCGCAGTTGCCGCCCGTTTCGGCAGCGAGGTCGACAATCACCGACCCCGGTTTCATTCCCTGCACCGCGGCCGCCGTGATGAGGATCGGCGCTTTCTTTCCGGGAATCGCCGCGGTCGCGATCACGATGTCGGCGTCCTTGACGGCAGCGGCGAGAAAGGCAAGCTCTTTGCGGTGCGTCTCCTCCGAGAGCTCCTTGGCATAGCCGCCCGCGGTCTCCGCGTGCTCTTCGATCGCCATCTCGAGAAACGCCGCGCCCAGGCTCTGGACCTGCTCTTTCACGGCGGGCCGCACATCGAAGGCCGAGACAATCGCGCCGAGCCGACGCGCCGTCGCGATCGCCTGGAGTCCCGCGACGCCGGCGCCGAGCACGAGCACGCGCGCGGCGGGCAACGTGCCGGCGGCGGTCACCAACATCGGAAGGAGACGGCCGGTGGCGGACGCAGCCAGCAGCACGGCCTTGTAGCCGGCGACGGTTGCCTGCGACGACAAGACGTCCATCGGCTGGGCGCGCGTGATGCGCGGCAACAGCACCAGACTGAAGGCGGTGAGCCTGCGCTGCGCGAGCTGCCGCACGAACTCGGCGGCGGGCTGGAAGAATGCGACGAGCGCAGCACCCTCCCGATACTGGGCCAGCTCAGCAGCGGAGGGTGCTTGCACTTGCACGACGATGTCCGATTGGCTCAGCACACTCGCACGATCGGTCACCTGCACGCTGGCGCCACTGTAGGCCTCATCTGGAAAAAACGCGGCCGTTCCCGCGCCGCGCTCGATGACGACCTCGAAGCCGCCTTTCGTCAAGCGGCCGGCAACGTCCGGCGTAAGGGCGACCCGCCGCTCGTTGGCGGCGATTTCCTTCGGCACTCCGATGCGCATGGGTTCTACGATCCGCGAGGCAGCTGGGGTTTGGGGGCCTCGCGCTGTTGTGCCAGCATCCGCTCCGCGAAGTCCACCCGCTCCGCCAGCTCGTTGAATTGCTGGCGCAAGCCGGCGAACTGCTCCTCGAGCTCGTTCACGCGCTGCTCCGCGCGCCCGACGAGCCGGTGTTGCGTGAAGCTCGATTCCGCGACGGCCCAGTGCCGCACCGGGAGGTCGTCGCCGTCGCGGAATTCACCGGCCGCGATCAATACGAGATCGTAGAGGTACCAAACCCCACAGCCGCCCATCGTCACGAGCATCGCGATCGCGGTGCGCGGCTTGTCGACGTAAAAGCGATGCAGTCCGAAGATTCCGCCAAAGAAGGACAACAACAGCGCCACACCGCGGGACCGCTTGGAGACCTCGGGCTGCTGAGGCGCCTCGTCGGCGTCGTCGCTGTAAACGTCGGGGAGCGTCATGCCCGATACTACCGGGCCCGTTCGGAGGGGGCAAGCAAGAAACGGAGGGCGTGCTCGACATCCTGCGACGAAAAACTGAAGCCCGACGCGAGAAGACGGGCCGGCAACACACGCTGCCCGCTCTGCAGCATCGCCGCGCCCTCGGCGCCGAAGGCCATGCGCAGCGCCAACGCTGGAACGGTCACAACGGCCGGTCGGCCGAGCACTTTCCCCAACGTCCTCGAGAACTCACGGTTGGTGACGGGAGCGGGCGCCGTCATGTTCACCGGTCCGACGAGATCGGGTTTGCTGAGCAGATGCAGGATGGCACTGATCATGTCGTCGAGGGCGATCCAGCTCAGATACTGGTTGCCGCTCCCGACCGGCCCGCCCAGGCCGAGTCTGAAAGCCGGCAGCATCCTGGCGAGCGCCCCTCCCGCCGTTGTCAGCACGACCCCGTTTCGCATGTTGACCACGCGAATGCCGGCTCGTGTGGCAGCCGCGGTCGCCGCCTCCCAGTCGCGGGCCACGTGCGCCAAAAAGTCCTCTCCCGGCGCACTCTCCTCAATGACCGGTTCGTCTCCGCGATCGCCATAGTACCCGATCGCCGACGCCGCCAGCAGCGTCGGCGGCGGCCGGCGCAGCCCGGCGAGCGCGTCGCACAACAGTCGCGTGCCCTTTACCCGGCTGTCGTAGATGCGTTGTTTCTTGGCGGGCGACCAGCGCCCGAAGACGTTTTCGCCGGCCAAGTGAATGACGACGTCGGCGCCCTCGAGCCCTGTACCGTCCAGCGTAGCCCGCTCAGGATCCCACGCGATGGCGTGCTCGCCCGGCGCCGGTCGCCGACGCAGCAGCGGCAGAACGTCGTGGTCCCGCCGCAGCAGCGCTTTGGTCAACGCGGATCCGATCAGGCCGGTGGACCCGCTGACAACGATTTTCATTCGGGGAGAATCGCTTCAGCCTCGATTTCAACGAGCATGGTTGGATCAACGAGCTGCTTCACCGCCAGCAGTGTGGCCGCGGGGCGAATGTCCCGAAAGACCTCCCCATGCGCTCGTCCGACTGCCTGCCAATGATCGATGTCCGTCACATACATCCGCGTGCGCACGACGTCCGCGAGACCGCTGCCCGCCTGCTCGAGCGCCCGGCCGATGTTTCTCAGCGCCTGGACGGCCTGCGCGTATGGATCACCCGGTCCCACAATCTTTCCGCGGGCGTCGGTCGCCGTCGTGCCCGAAACGTGGATCACACGACCTACTCGCACTGCGCGCGAGTAGCCGACGATCGGCTCCCACGGCGTCCCGCTGGAGACGTTCAGCCGGGTCACACGCCGCCGTTCCATGTGATATGTGAGGGCAAGCCCGTTGCCTTCGCCTCGGCAATGCGCTCGTCGGTGGCACGGACGATGTCTTCCACGGCGTGCGGCGGATTGAGGAACGTCACGCCGCCGACGCTGGGCGTGGCGGGTCGGCCGTCCGGCATGCGGAGATCCGCGAGTCCGACGCGGAGCTTGTCGAGCACGATGCGGGCGGAGGCGGCGGTCGTCTCGGGAAGCAGGGCGATGAATTCGTCGCGTCCCAGGCGGGCTACCAGATCGGTAGCCCGGAGCGCGCCGCGCAGCACGGCGGCGGCGGAACGCACCAG
>DATGVC010000307.1:0-3336 GCA_035300745.1 Gemmatimonadales bacterium
GTCGAGGCGAGCATGCCGCTGAACACCGCGATGCCGATCGACTTGCGCGAATTGGCGCCGGCGCCGGTTGCGAGCACCAGCGGCAGCACGCCCAGGATAAACGCGAACGAAGTCATGAGGATGGGGCGGAAGCGAGCGCGCGCCGCCTCGAGCGCCGCCTCGATGATCGGCTTGCCATCGAATATGCGCCGCTCGCGCGCCACTTCTACGATCAAGATCGCGTTTTTGGCCGAGAGCGCAATCAGCAGCACGAGACCGATCTGAGTGTAGAGGTTGTTGCCGATACCGAGCCCCTTGAGCACCACAACCGGCCCCACCAGGGAGAGCGGCACCGCAAGCAGCACCGCGACCGGCATGAACCAGCTTTCGTATTGGCCCGCGAGCACCAGATACACCAGCAGCATCGCGAGCGCGAAAATGTAATAGATCTGGTTGCCGACCAGCTGTTCCTGGTACGACATCGCGCTCCATTCGTACCCCGTGCCGGGGGGCGACGCTTTGCCGGCGATCTGCTCCATCAGCGCCATCGCCTCACCGGAACTGAAACCGGTGGCGGGCAATCCCATCACGGTCGAAGACGGGTAGAGATTGTAGAGGCTCAGCAGCGATGGCCCGACTATCGGGGTAATACGAACCATCGTCCCGAGCGGGATCATGGCGCCCTGCTTGTTGCGGACCGGAAGCAGCTCGACGTCCTCCGGGCGCAGGCGGAACTGCGAATCCGCCTGCACATAGACCTGGAAGACGTGTCCGAACTTGTTGAACTGGTCGACAAAGCTCGATCCCAGATAAGCCCCGAGCGTCGCGAACACGTCGTCGATCGACACCTGCAGCGTCTCGGCCTTGGCACGGTCCACGTCCACCTTCAGCTGCGGCACGTTGGAGCGATACGAGCTCGTCACGCGCTGCAACCCGCTCTGCGTCTGTGCGTCCTTCACCACCGCATTGGTCGTGGTCTGCAATTTGGTGAGATCGAAGCTGCCGTCAAGCAGCTCCAGCTGCATGGCAAAGCCACCGGCATTGCCGATGCCCTGGATCGGCGGCGGCGGAAGGACGACGATGCGCGCCTCCGTTATGGCGGTGAACTCTCGATTGAATTGCTGGAGCAGCGAAAGCAGGTCCTCGCCCTTGCCACGCTCGCTCCAATCCTTGAGCACGACATAGGCGACGCCGGCATTGGCCAGCGTCGAATTGTTATCGAGTGCGGAAACACCGGAAATCGCAATCACGTTTGCGACCGCAGGATTCTTGCCGGCGATTTCGCTGACTTGATCGAGCACGCGCTTGGTGCGCACGAGCGAAGCGCCGTCCGGCAATTGCGCCGTCACCAGCACGTAGCCCTGGTCTTCGATCGGGAGAAACCCGGTCGCAACGCGAGAAAGGCCGTAGCCCGCGCCCCCGATCACGATCAGCGCGATCGCGCACATGAGCCCGCTGCGCGCGACCATGGCGCCGATGAGCCGCCCATAGGCCCGCTCGAACGGGTCGTAGACGGCGTTAAACGCACGGAAGAACAGGTTGCGCTCACTCGGCGGAACGGGGCGCCGCAGCCACAGCGCGCATTGCGTGGGCTTCAACGTGGCGGCGTTGATGGCGCTGAGCAATGCGGTGGCGGCAATCACCAGCGCGAACTGCGCAAACATCTTGCCGGTCAAGCCCGGGATGAAGGCGGCAGGCAGGAACACCGCCATTAACACGAGCGTGATGCCGATGATCGGACCGAACAGCTCGTCCATGGCCCGGATTGCCGCCTCTTTCGCCGCCACGCCCCGCTCGATGTGGTGTGCTGCGCCCTCCACCACCACGATGGCGTCATCAACGACGATGCCGATCGCAAGCACGATGGCGAACAGAGTCGACATGTTGACAGTGAAGCCGAGCGCGGCCATGGCGGCGAAAGCGCCGATGATGGTGACCGGTACCGTGGTCATGGGCACCAGCATGGCGCGCCAGTCCTGCAGGAACACCACGATCACGATCAGCACCAGGATCGCCGCTTCGAACAGCGTCTTCCACACTTCGTTGATCGAAGCACGGACGAACGTCGTGGTATCAAACGGCATGCTGTAGCTCAGCCCTTGCGGAAAGTTCTTGGAGAGCTGCGCCATTTTGGTCGCAACCTCGCCGGCCACGTCGAGCGCGTTCGCCCCCAGCGTCTGGTAGACGCCGATGCCTGCCGACGGCTTGCCGTTGAGCGTGAAGACCTCACTGTAGGTCTGGGCGCCGAGCTCGACGCGGCCGACGTCGCGCAGGTAGACCATCTGCCCGTTCTGCTCGGTCTTGACCGCGATGTTTTCGAACTGGCTGACGTCGTCGAGGCGGGCCGCGATGTCGAGCGTATATTGGAACGCTTGGGTGTTCGGGCCGGGCGGCATACCGAGCTGGCCGGCCGTGACTTGTTGGTTCTGGCCGTTGAGCGCGTTGACGACGTCTTCGGTCGTGAGCGAAAGCGCGTAGAGCTTGTTGGGGTCGAGCCATATGCGCATCGAATACTGCCCCGCGCCGAAGATGTTGACTTGGCCCACACCCGGCAACCGGGCAAGTTCCGGCTGCAGATTGATGGTCGCGTAATTGGCGAGGAACAAGCTGTCATACCGGCCATCGGGGGATGTCAGCGCGACGAATTGCAGGATAGCAGTGGATTTCTGCTGAACCGTCACGCCCTGGGCTTGCACCGCCTGCGGCAACTGCGCGAGCGCGCTGGAGACCCGGTTCTGCACCAGCACCTGCGCGAAGTTGATGTCGATCCCGATCTTGAAAGTGACGATGAGCGTATAGCTGCCGTCGGAGGCGCTGTAGGACTGCATATAGATCATGCCGTCGACGCCGTTGACCTGCTGCTCGATCGGCAAAGCGACGGTGTCGACCACAGCGCGAGCGCCGGCCCCGGGGTAGCGGGCCGTCACTGAGATCGTCGGCGGCACCACGTTGGGATATTGCGCCACCGGGAGTCGAAACAGCGCGACGCCGCCGATCACGATCATGAGGACGGCGAGCACATTCGCCAAAACCGGACGCTCGATGAAGAATTTCGAAATCATGCGCGCACCTAATTCGATCGGGCCGGCTCGGCCGCCGCGGACTTCGGCGTCTGGAGCTGCGGATCGACCTTCTGACCCGGAACGGCACCGAGGATGCCGGACACGACGACCCGCTCGTCTGGCTTCAACCCGCTCTCGATCACGCGCATCTCGCCGGTCGTCTGGCCGAGTTGCACACGGCGCTGCTCGACGACGCCGTCAGCATTGACCGTGAGGACGTAACGGCCGGCCTGATCGCTGCCTACCGCAACCTCCGGTACCAGCAGCGCCTGCTCCGCGGGCCTGGGCACGCGTA
>DATGVC010000308.1:0-2103 GCA_035300745.1 Gemmatimonadales bacterium
CGGCGCCGGGCACAAACAGTGCGCCGCCGCGTGCGCCAAGGCGGGCGTTGCGCTCGCGATCCTGAGCTCGGACGGCACGATCTACATGCCGGTCAGCTCCAAGCCGGCGGACCCGCAGAACTCGCGGCTGGAGCCGTTCGCCGAGAGCCAGGTGAAGGTCACCGGCGTCCACCGGATGAGCCACGGCATGCACACGATCGAGATCAAGACGATCGCCGCCGCCACCTGATGCACCGCCTGGGGGCGGGGGCAGGGGGGGCCGCGGTCGCACTCCTGGCCCTGACCGCCTGCCATCCCGCCCCCAGCGGCTTCACCCTTCTCTTCCTGGGCCGCTCCCCCGCGGCCCGCGTCGGTAGCCTCTCGTGGGCGCCCGACCCCGACCACAGCCGGCTCGTGGGCTTCGACGGCGCGCTGCACGTCGTCCGCACGATCGCCGATCCGCGGCTCGCCACACCGATGGCCGTCGCGCCGCTCCATGACAGGCTGCTCGTCACGGAGCGCACTGGCGAAGGCGTCGTGTTCGACACGGCGGGTAAACCGGTGCGGGAGTGGCAGAGCCCGTTTCCCGCCTCGCTGTACGCCACCGGGGACGATCGGATCGTCGCCGCGCGCTCTCCCTACCTGGTCCAGTTCGTCGGCGAGGACGGCAGTCAGCCGCTGCTGTGGCTCCTGGACACGCTCGGCCACCCGGTTCACGGGTTGGGCGTGATCCACGTCCCCGAGGTCGCCTACCTGGCCCAGCTCACGAACGCAGGAGCCGTGGCGCTCGGGCAGGACGGCTCGATCTACTTCGCTCCACTGGTGCGCGACGAGATCCTGAAGTTCGATCCGACCGGCGCGACGGTGTGGCGCACCCAGCGCGGATTGTTCCGTGAGGAGCCCGATCCGCACTTCCTGCCTCCGAAGGGGCGCGAGATTCAGGTCGCGCATGCCCTGGTGAACATCGCCGTATCGGTCGGACCGGATGGACGTCTCTACGCGCTCGGCGCCGAAGACTCGGCGGCAACGCGCCTGCGCCTCGACGTGATGGACGCGGCGAGCGGCCGCATCGTCACGACCCGCGTCCTGGGGACGCGGACGACGGCCGTCGCGGTCGACCGCCGTGGTGCAATGCGCGTGCTCGATCCCGATCGTCTCATTGCCCAAGCTCCCACACTCGGGCGCGATCTGTTCGCGCCTGCCTTCGCGCTCCCCGATCTCGCCGGTAAGCCGGTGCGGCTCGACGACTATCGGGGCAAAGTCACGCTCGTCAACTTCTGGGCATCCTGGTGCGAGCCGTGCCGCGCGGAGTTCCCACACATGGCGGAGCTGTACAAGGACTTCAGCCGCGATCAGTTCGACATCGCGGCAATTTCCGACGACGTGAGCGACACCAAGATGCGCGCGTTCGTCACCGAGTTTCGGCCGCCGTTCCCGATTCTGGTGGGTCGAGGCCGCATGAAAGGTGTTTATCACTACCGGGGTTTGCCCTACTCGGTGCTGCTGGACAAGCAAGGACGCATCATCGAGCGCATCTTCGGGTTTGGCGGCGAGACGGAGTTCCGCGAGCTGCGCGAAACCATTTCGAGGGAAATCCATGCTGACTCTGCTGCTCATCGTTAGCCTGCAGGCGCCGGGAGACTGGCCGGTGTACGGCCGCGATCCCGGCGGCGCGCGCTTCTCGCCGCTCACGCAAATCACGCGTGCCAACGTGGCGCAGCTGCAAGTCGCTTGGACGTATCACACCGGCATCCCCGACATGTCGAGCATGTCGCACCGGCCGCCGGCGCTCGAAGTCACACCGATCGTGGTGGACGGCACGATGTACGTGATCAGTCCCACCGGTATCGTCGCGGCACTCGACCCTGCCACGGGAACCGAGCGCTGGCGCTACGACGCGGGCGTGAATCCGCATCGCGGGTACGGCGACTTCGCGAGCCGCGGCGTGTCGTTCTGGCGGGACAGCCGCTCAACCGCTGGAAGCGCGTGCGCGCATCGCATTTTCGCCGCGACGATCGACGCGCGGCTCATCGCTCTCGACGCCGCAACGGGAAAGCCGTGCCCGAACTTCGCCGCGGGCGGCATCGTCGATTTGCGAAAGGGGCTCCGGGCACCGCCAGACGA
>DATGVC010000309.1:0-10989 GCA_035300745.1 Gemmatimonadales bacterium
GGCAGGCTCTTCAAGCGATCGCTGATTTCCGCGGGCGATAGTTTAGTCGAGGGTTTCACGGTAGCTCGCTGACTGGCCAAAGTTTTCCTCCACTTCCACTTCGATCGCCTTGAGGTGCACCGTGCCGAGTTCGGCGCGGACACGACCGGCGAGATACTGCGACAGCATCTCGACCGTCGTATTTGGGATGGGCAGGATCACGCAATCGCGTGCGGGGAAGACGTAGCGCGGCTGGCCGTCGAACGCGACGCGCACGCTGCCGTTCTCCTCGGCGATCGTGAGCTTGGGGTTGTCGCGGGGCAACAGCACGCGGTGATCGAGCTCGTCGGTCAGGCGTCGCATCAACTTTTTCACGGCCGCAAAATCGAGGACGAACCAGCTGTCCTTTTCGAGACCGCCTTCGACGATGACGCCGGCCCGATAGTTATGGCCGTGCAGCGTTTCGCAGCGGTGACCCGCGAACGTAATGAAGTGCGCCGCGGCGAAGACGAGGTCTTCCTTTGTGATTGCTACTTTGAATTCGCCGCGGGTTCCCATACTCCGGATAATCTACTCGGGCGGAGTAGCCTCGCCTGTCGCGACCCGCCACACCTCATCCGCCAGCCACTCCAGCCGCTGCTGGGCGTAGTCGAGCTCCGCTGGAGTCATCGCCTTGGCGCGGCGGGCGATCTCGCGCGTATGGCTGAGGAGCTCATCCAGCACCTCGCGGAGAGGTCGGTTGTGGCGGCGCTCCGGCACTGCGGAAGACGCGGAGCGTGGCGCCGAGGAGGGGGAGGGAGGGGGGGGGGACTTTTTGCCGCGCGGGCTCACGCCGTTTGGATACCCGATGCCCGATCGTCCGCCAGCCGCAGCTCTTCGACTGCCGCCCGCACCGTCGATGCGGCGCCGTGCTCGGCGAAGTAGTTCTCGACGAGGCGGAGGCCGAGGTAGTAGCCGGAGCGCTCGGGCAGCACCTTGCCCGCGAGCAGCCGGGCGGCCGGGCTCATGCCACCGGACAAATAGCGCAGCCGCAACCCCAGGCCTGTCGAGTCGAGGTCAACGGCGGAGGCGCGGCGCAGGAAGGCGTCCAGCTCGCGCAGCCGGCGATACTGCCGCCGGTTGTAGCCGAAGTACTCCCACGGCTCGAAGCCTGGCGCGACCGCTTGTGAGGCGGCAATCGCCACGCCTTCATTGACGACGAGCTCGCGCAGCGTCGCCCGCGAGCCCATCTCCCATCCGTCGTAATAGCCGCCGAGCTCCCCGACGAGACGCCGCATCGCCGCGCGGCTGGAGGGCGCCGTGTAGCGCAGCGCATGTGCGACCTCGTGCCCGATCCACAGCGGCAACAGCTCAGGCGCGAGGCCCATGCCGTAGGTCTGCGCGTTCGCGCGGCCGGTGAAATGCTCGAGGCAGACGAACGCGATGCCGCGCCCGCCCACGACCAGCTCGCCGGCATTCGCCGCGCCCACGCCGACCGTCAGGTAGAGGTCCAGGGGGCAGTCGGCTTCCAGCACTTCCATGGCGCGCCGCAGCGCCTCTTCGGCGACCGCGACGACGTCGACGTCCTCGAGCAGCCGCTTGAGATCGGACCGATCGGCACGCAGCGCCATGTCGATGATCGGCTCGACGTGCGGCGACTCGGGATCGAGCACGTAATTCTGCCAATACGCGCTCAGCACGGGACGATGGCGATCGAGATACTCGTGGTACGCCGCGGAAGGATCTGGTGCGGCCAGCGTTGCGAGGAATTCGGGAACGAGATTGACGAGCATTGCGCTGGTTGCCGCCCCAATTTGGGACCGCGTCCAGCGGATTTCAATCTCGACCGTTACCGGCTCCGACTTGACACTACGCCTTCGGTGGCGTACGCAACCGGCGGCTGATTTCGGTCAGGAACTTGCGCTCGGCGGGCGTCAGACTCTCTACGCCGCTCGCGATGATCTTGTCGAGCACGCGATCGATCTCGGCGTTGGCCCGCGCGTCCGGCTCGCTGCGCGACTTCGTGCGCTGCGCGGAGGGAGGAATCGCCCCGCTGCGGCTGGCACGGGGCGGCTGCGACACGAGGACGCTCGACTCTGAGTATTGCCGTCCACGCCCCTGGCCGCGCGTCGCCCGCCAATCCTGACCCTTGAGATAGAGCAGCGCTGTGGCCACACCGCCGAGATGGGCGAAGTGGGCAATGCCGTCACTTACGCCGAGCAACGCGATCACGAGATCCACCCCGACCAGAAACGTGACGAGCCATTTGGCGGGAATCGGGTCGGGAAGCGGGAAGACGAACATCGGATGATTGGGCCAGTACCACGCGAACGCGACCGCAACGCCCAGCACCGCGCCAGACGCGCCGAGTACCTGCGGGACCACCACGGCCTGCGTGAGCGGGAACGACGCCGCGGCTCCACCGATGCCGCAGAGCAGGTAGAAGACGATGAACATCCGGCCACCCATGCGTTCTTCCACGGACGAGCCGAACACGAACAACACGAGCATGTTGAACGCGAGGTGCAGAATCCCCGCGTGCAAGAACATGTACGTGACAAAGGTCCAGGGTCGGTCCCAGGCGGTCAGGGGGGTGAACGCGAACGCTTTGGCGAAGTCCGGATTCGTCGCGAACAACGTGTTCTGGACCAGGAACACGAGCAGGTTGGCGACGAGCAGTCGCCGCACCCAGAGAGTCAAACCGTACATCCGCTGCGGGCCCATCTTAGCTCCTACGTGTCCTGTGGGGCGTCTAGTTTTTATCCCCCTTTTCCAGCCTTGTTGTTCCGGGCCAGGCTCGCGATGCGCTCGCATAGCTCCGGAAAGGGGATGCCCGCCGCCTGCGCAGCCTGAGGAAACAGACTCGTGCGGGTCATGCCCGGCAGGGAGTTGGCTTCCAAGCAGAAGATGTCTCCCTCGGGGCTCACCCGGAAGTCAATCCTCGAGTAGCCGCTGAGCTTTAAGGCGCGGTGCGCCATCAGCGCATACTCTTGCAATTGTCGGGCTAGCACCGTATCGATCTTCGCGGGGAAGGTCTCTTCCGACATTCCGGGTGTGTACTTCGTCACATAATCGAACAACTCGTGCTTCGGAACGATCTCGCCCACAGGCAGGGGGACCTCGCCCAGCACCCCTACGGTCAGCTCGCGCCCCGGTATGAACTGCTCCGCCATGACCTCCTCGTCATAGCGTTCCGCCAGCTTGACCGCGTTGTCCAAGTCCTGTGCTTTCTTCACCAGGGTCAATCCGACGGACGAGCCCTGCTTGGACGGCTTCACGATCACCGGCCAGCCCAGCGCGGTGGACACATCCTCAGGCCCGACGGGCGCCATGAACCAGGCTGGCACGGGGACCCCGGTCGAGCGGAACAGACGCTTGGATAGGTCCTTATCCATCGCCAGCGCGCTCGCGAGGGGGCCGCTGCCCGTGTAGGGGATGCCGATGACGTCGAGCACAGCTTGCAGTGTGCCGCCCTCCAAGGCACCGCCGTGCACCGCGAGAAAGAGGACCTCGGCGTCGCGCACCGGCTGGAGCTCGGCCAGCTCTTCCGACAGCATCTGGCGCTGCCGCTCGGCCAGGGCGTCTACCGAGGGAGGGGTCTCACCGACCGCGCCGCCCAGCAGCTCCCGCTCGGCGCGCTCGTCGAGCAGGCCGCCCGCGAGATCCACGACGCGGACATCATGGCTCTTGCTGCGGAGCGCGGCGACGATCTGGGAGGCGCTCGCAAACGCCACGGCGCGCTCCGCCGTCGCGCCGCCTGTCAGGACCGTCACACGCATCAGCGAATTCCCGCCAGCTGATGCAGCAGGTCGTAGCGAGTGACGATGCCGACGACCTTGCCGTTGCGCCCGCCCCGCACCAATGCCGCCGGCGTCGTGCGTGATAACAGCGTGGTCAGCAGCGCGACGGGCGACTCGCTGTCCACGACCGGGAAGGGTGGATCCATCACGTCCCGCACGGCGCTGTCGAGGATCTTCGGCTGTCCGATCGCGCGCGCCATCAGCGCCTGCTCCGAGATGGCGCCCACCCCATCGTCGCCGTCCAGCACGGGGAGCTGCGACACGTTGTACGTCGACATCAGGTTGAGCGCCTGCCGGACGGATGCCTCAGGTGCCACATGAATCAGTGGCGGCGCGTCGCTGTTCTTGGCCGCCACGAGCCGGCCCACGGTCAGCCGCTCGTCGTCGATGAGCTGGTTCTCGCGCAGCCATTCCTCGTTGTAGACCTTGCTGAGGTAGCGCTCGCCCGTGTCGGCCAGCACGGTCACGACCAGCGCTTTGGGGTCGTCGAGCCGGCGCGCCACATCCAGCGCCGCCACGGCGTTCACGCCGGTGGACCCACCCACGAACAACCCTTCCTCTCGTGACAACCGGCGCGCCATCTGCATCGCGTCCTTGTCGCTCACGACCACCCATTCGTCGATCACATCCCAATGCAGCGACGTGGGTATCTTGTCGCCGCCGATACCCTCGACCTTATAGGGCTGACCGTCGCTCTGCTTACGGGTCTTCGCGTAGTCGGTGTAGATCGACCCCGCCGGATCGCCCGCGACCACGCGGATCTTGGGATTCTTCTCTTTCAGATATTTCCCCGCGCCGCTCACCGTGCCACCGGTCCCGGGCGCGCAGACGAAATGCGTGACCTTGCCGGCGGTCTGCTCCCAGATCTCCGGTCCCGTCGTGTGATAGTGCACGTCGGGATTCACGGGGTTGTAGTGCTGGTCGGCGAAGATCGCGTTGTCGTGCGCCGCCGCGATGGCGCGGCCCTTCATGATGTAGTTGTCAGGGTGATCGGGGGGCACCGCGGTCGGGGTGATGATGACCTCGGCGCCGAGGGCGCGCAGCAGCCGCGCCTTCTCCTGCGACATCTTGTCCGGCATCGTGAAGATGCAGCGGTAGCCTTTCACCGCGGCCGCGATCGCCAACCCCACGCCGGTGTTGCCCGACGTCGCTTCGACAATCAAGCCGCCCGGCTGCAGTCGTCCCTCGCGCTCCGCCGCCTCGATCATCGCCAGACCGATGCGATCCTTCACCGAGCCGCCGGGATTGAAGAATTCCGCCTTGCCGTACACCGGCGTGCGGATCCCGCGCGTGACCTTGTTGATCCGGATCAGTGGGGTCCAGCCAATCGTCTCGAGGACGTTGTCGTACGGCTTAGTGTGCGGTGGCACTTGTATCGGTGCGCGCCTTCGTCGTGTCCGGAGGATGCTTCGTGGTGTCAGCTCGCGTGCTGTCGACCCGCGTCGTATCCGCCGTGGGTCGAACCACGGGCGGGCGCGGTCTGGGTCGTCTCGCGGGCGGCGGCGCAGATGCGGGCGCGGGGGCGGCCGGCAGCGTCACTGTCCCCGTCCCCCCGGTGCGCGTCGTGCCCACCTGGCGAAACTCGACCGGCTGAAGGAACGCCGTCGCCACCGCGACGCCGTGCCGCTTCGCGGGCGCGAACCGCAGCGTGGCCGCACCGGCCAGCGCAGCCGAATCGAGCGCGGGATAGCCGCTCGGTTCCGCGACGCGAGTGGACTCTGGAATCAGCTTTCCGGTCGAGTCGACGAACAGCCGCAGCGTGACGTCCCCTTCGACCTTTTGCTCGAATAGGGCCACGGGATACGCGACAGGCACGTCGGGGTTGAGCGCGACCGGCGCCTCCGACTCGGGCGGCGGTGCCGCCTGACTCGCCGGTGCGCCCGCCTGCGGTGACGAGCCGCGGCACGCTGTTAGGACGAACGCGACGAGCAACATCGATCGCACGTCAGGAGCCTCCATCTTTGCGACGCTTCTGCCATGCCGCGAGTCGATTGAGGGCATCGAGCGGCGATAACGCGTTGACGTCGAGACCGTCGAGCTCCAGCAGCAGCGGATCAGGTGCGGGAGCCCCGAACAAACCCAGCTGCGTGGCATCGAGCGGTGAAGGCAGGGGGGGCCGCTGCGTTGCCACGTGATGACCAGCCTCCAGCAGCTTGAGTACCTGCCAGGCGCGCGTGACCACCGGGGCGGGCAGTCCCGCGAGCCGGCCCACGTGAATCCCATAGGAACGGTCGGCGCCGCCCGGCTCGAGCCGGTGCAGGAACACGATTTCTTCGCCGACCTCGCGTACCGCGACGTTGAAGTTGCGGACGTGCTCGAGCTCCTCGGTGAGCTGCGTCAGCTCGTGATAATGGGTCGCAAAGATCGTCTTGCACCCGATGCTGTTGTGCAGGCACTCGGTGACCGCCCACGCGATCGCCACGCCGTCGTAGGTCGATGTGCCACGGCCGATCTCATCGAGCAACACCAGGCTCCGGCACGTTGCAGCGTGCAGGATCGCGCTCGTCTCACTCATCTCGACCATGAACGTGGATTGGCCGCGCACCAGGTTGTCCGAGGCACCGACGCGCGTGAAGAGACGATCCACGACGCCTATGGTCGCTCGGCGACAGGGTACGAACGAACCGATCTGCGCGAGCACGACACAGAGTCCCACCTGACGGAGCAACGTGGACTTGCCGGCCATGTTGGGCCCGGTGAGGAGCACGACTCGACCCGCTTCATCGAGCAGCACGTCGTTGGGGATGAACGCCTCGCGCGCCATCATTCGCTCGACCACCGGATGCCGGCTCCCCTCGAGCTGCAGCGCGAACTCGCTCGTAACCTCCGGCCGCACGTAGCGCTCGCGCTCGGCGGTGTCGGCCAGCGCGGCCCAGGCGTCGAGACGCGCCAGGAAACCCGCGGTCGCCTGGACCCTGGCGATCACCTCCCCGACGCGGCGCCGCAGCTGGTCCAGCACTTCCGCCTCGCGTGCGGCGATGCGCTCCTCGGCACCCAGAACCTTGGCTTCGTACTCCTTCAAGTCGGGTGTGACGTAGCGCTCGGCGCCGGTCAGCGTCTGGCGGCGCTCGTAATCGGCCGGGATGCGGTCACGATGGGTGTGCGTGACCTCGATGTAATAGCCGAAGACCTTGTTGAATCCGACCTTGAGCGACGCAATACCGGTGCGCTCCCGCTCGCGTGACTGTAGCGCGGCGATGTACTGCTTGCCGCCATCGCGCGCGGCCTTCAGGTCGTCGAGGTGAGCGTCGTACCCCGGCTTGATTGCATCGCCGTCATCGAGCTGAGCGGGCGGGTGCTCGACGAGGGCGCGCGACAGCTCCTCTGCGATGTCCGTGAGCAGGTCGAGCTCGTGCGCACTCGTTTCGAGCAGTGCGGATCGCTCGCGACCCTCAAAGCCGCCAAGTGCGCCGGCGGCGTCCGGTAACCGCAGGATCGAATCGCGCAGGGCGCCCATCTCGCGCGGCGTCGCCCGTCCGAGGGCCGCCCGTCCCGCCAGGCGTTCGAGATCGCGCACGCCGTCCAATGCTGCGCGCAACCGCTCGCGGCCGCGGCCGTCGCCGACCAGTACCCCGACCGCATCGAGCCGCGCGTTGATGGCGGCCGGGTCGACCAGCGGCGCCAATAGCCAGCGGCGCAGCAGCCGCCCGCCCATCGGCGTCAACGTGCGGTCGATGACTTCCAGCAGCGTCGCGCCCTCGGCACCGGCCCGCAGCGGCTCGACGAGCTCGAGATTACGCCGCGTCATTTCGTCGAGCGGCAGCACATCGCCACGCCGCACGATGGTGGGGTGCGCCAGGTGAGGCAGGCCGCCAGGCTTGAGCTCGTGCGCGTAGCGGAGCAGCGCCCCGGCGGCGCCGATGGCCGGCCGGTCCTCCGTGGTGACGCCCAGGCCATCGAGCGAGGCGAGGCCGTAGGTCCGCATCAGGTCTTCGCGCGCCAGCTCCGGGTCAAACTCCCATCCTTCGCGTGTCGTCAGCGTCGTAGCCAATGCCGCAACAGGAAGATCCGCCGGGACAACCAGCTCGCGGGCCTCGTAGCGCCCCAACGCTGACTCGACGTCAGCGGTGGGGACGACCTCGAGGATCAGCTCACCGGTTGTGATGTCCAGGCTCGCGATTCCCGCCGATGTGCCGCGGGGATCCAGAGAGACCAGGTAGTTATTCCGGTTTCGCACGAGCCAGTCGTCCGTGAGCACGGTGCCGGGCGTGACCGTCTCGACCACGGCTCTGCGGACGACGCCTTTGGCCAGCTTGGGGTCCTCGACCTGCTCACAGATTGCGACCCGATGCCCTTTCGCGATGAGGCGCCGGAGGTATTCGGTCGCGGCCTTCACGGGAACACCCGCGAGCGGGACCTCGGCCGCACCGCCGTTATTGCGCGAGGTGAGGGTCAGCCCCAACTCGCGTGCGGCGAGCTTGGCATCATCCTCGAACATCTCGTAGAAATCGCCCATCCGGAAAAACAGGATGGTCTGCGGATGGCGAGCCTTGATATCTCGATACTGCTGCATGAGCGGCGTTTCGGAGGGGGGGGGGGTCACCGCGGTCACGGCTCATCCACCACGAATGGCTGCCCGCCGACCTTTTTCCTCAGCCGCGCCTGCGCGCGCTGCGCTTCTTCGCGTGTGAGGTAGCGACCCACACGAATCTTGAAGAAGCCCGTCGAGTCCCGCACCACGCGCGCGTCGAAGCCCATCACCTTGAGCCGAGTCAGCATCTCGTCCACCTGAACAGCGCTCTTGACGGCGAGTACCTGCACGGCGTAGGCGTGCGGCGCCGGCGGAACCTTCGTTGTATCGGGCGATTTCGGCGTCGACGTGGTTGTTGGGGCTGTCGTAGTGGTCGATGGTGGACTGCACCGCGACGCGTAGAAGCTCACCTGATTCTTGAATTCGACGTCGTCCGCGGAGCCGTCCAACGCTTGCCGGATCAACTCGCAGCCGCGTGCCTCGTTCTTGAGCTCGAAGTAGGCACGGGCGGCGGAGAAGTTCGCGCGCGGACGCAGTGGCGAATCGGGGTAGTCGCGGTTCAGGCGTTCAGCGGCCTGGACCGTCTGCGCCGGATCACGTTGGGCGAAGTAGAGCTGCGTGAGCAGTAAGAGCGCATCGTCGGCCCAGGGACCCGTGCCATATTCGACGACGATCCGGTTGAGATTGCTGGCGACCGTTGGCGCGTCCGGGGCGATCTTCGCGGCCGCAAGGAGCGCCTGGGGGAACACCGAATCGCCCGGCGGAAGGGTCGCCAGCAGCCGGCGCACGATGGCGCGCCCGGAATCGACCTGACCGGATTGCGCCAGGCGCAGCGCTTCGATGAGGCGAGCGTCTGTCTGAGCGGACAGTCGGACTGTCGGACTGACGGACAGTAGAGCGAGGACGACGATCAGTCCGACGGTCCGACCGTCCAACCGTCCGACTCTCACGCTGCCTCCTGCTTCGTCACCGCAAACCCGAGCACCAGCTGCGTCACGATCCCCCGATCATCAGACACGGTTGCCGTCTTCAATGCGTTGTCGGCCGCGAGCGCGGCGCGGAGGGTGCGGCCCAGCTCGCGCGCGGTCCATAAGGCACTCCACGCGGTCCAACGCGCCGCCTCCTCTTTATAGCTGCGCATGCCGTACGGCCTGACGCTCTGCATTTGGCGGAAGATGGTGTCCGGCAAGCGAGCCGGGTGCACCCCGCGGTCGCGCTCGGCTCGTGCTAGCGCTGTCCCAACCAGGTGGGTGCCGAGCAGGGACACGATCCTGACACCGCTCATGCCTGCCTGCTCGAGCACCGGTTCCACGAGCTGGGCCGCGCGCGCCACCCGACGCTCCAGCGCGGCTTCCACCAGATCGAATACCGTTTCGTCGCGGCGCACGCCCACGAGGTTGGAGACATCCTCGGCAGTCACGGGGCGGCCGGTCCCCGCCGTCAGAGACGTGAGCTTCTCGAGCTCGCCGCTAAGCGTGCTCAAATCGTTGCCGACCGCCTTCAGGAGCAGCTCAGTGGCGTCCGCAGCCAGCGTGAGACCGAGGGTCGTCGCCCGGTGCTGCAGCCAGCGAGGCACGCGCTCGGCAGCGAGGGGCTCCAACTCGACGGACGTTGACGCACGGACAAGATCGGCATCGGGCTCCTCACCCGCTGCGACGACCAGCACAAGCATCGTGGTCGGATTGGGTGACGCGAGGTACCGAACCACCTCGTCGCGCAGCTTGGTTTTCCGCTTGCCGAGCTGCTCCACGCCCCGGATCACCACGGCGCGCCGATCGGCCAGCATCGGCGGCGTGTTCACCAGCGCATGGAACGATTCGGGCGTCAGATCAGGGGCGAAACGCACATCCAGATTGAAGTCCCGGCTGGATCCCACGGTCGCATCTACAAGCGCCCGGATGGCCTCGTCCTTGAGGACATCTTCGCCGCCGTGCAGCAGATAGACGGGTTCGGGGACGGGAGCGCCCTTCTTGAGACCGCGAAGGAGCGCATCGAGGGTGAGCGCCGCCATCCAGCGAAGTTACCGCGCCCCTGTGCCCGGAGAAAGGCCGAAAAAGATGCTAGCGCGACGCTGAGGCGGGCTGAAAGAGCGTGGTGCCGTACGGATACGGATTTCCGCCGACGATACGAGCGCGCGGGTCCTGGAACGAGACGAACGGCAACCCTGCACTGGCCACCGCTTTTGGGAATGCGACGGGAGGAAGCAACGGGGCCCGCGTAATGCGCGGCCGCTGGGCGAGCTCGAAGAAGCAGAGCGCAAGTGCGGCGAGCACCAGCATCGTTGCCGACACACCGGCCCGAGCGGGAGGTCGCGGAACCCGGCGGCGCTCAACCACAAGTCGCGCGTCGAGCCGGTGGCGAAAATCTGGTGAGAGGGCGATGAGCGAGGCCGAGTGCAAGGCTTGGACGGCCTGACGGACGGTGGCGTCGTAGCGTCGACACGTCGCGCAATGAGCCATATGGCGGGAAAAACGACGCAGCTCCAGGGACGACGTAATCAACCCGTCCCGGAAATCGCTATGCCGCTCGAGGAATTCCCTGCAAAGCATGGTGAGAATGTACCACCCCCGGCCACGGGGTGTTCCGCGGCAGGGGCTAAAACCGGCGAGTTATGACTAAACGAGGATGGGGCCGATGAGCTGGGCGAAGCTGTTCCGCGCCCGATTCAGACGGCTTTTCACCGTCCCCAAATTGCACCCGGTGATTTCGGCGATCTCCTGGTAGCTCTTCCCCTCGAGCTCCCGGAGCACGAACACCTCC
>DATGVC010000310.1:0-3149 GCA_035300745.1 Gemmatimonadales bacterium
TCGCGAAGAAGGTTTCCTGCAGCGGCATGTACACCTCACCGCCCTCGGCCAGCAGCTTGTGGACCCGCTCGGCTTCTGCCGACGAATCGAGTGACAGATTGAGATACACGCTGCGGATCTTCTGAAAAACGGATGGAGGAACGTCGTTGCCGGTCAACACCGTGTCGCCAATGTCGATCCGTGCATCGGGCCTCAATCGCGCGGACGGTAGCGGTCTTGCCAGCCCCCGAAGCGCCGATGACGAAGAGCAGCCCGGGCGTCAACGAGAGCGCCTACGGCCGCCGTTCGAGTCGTCTCGTGATCGCGTCGGCGGCAGCGTCCGCGATATCCAGCATCGCGCCGACGGCGGTTCGGAGGGTCTGAAGCAGCTCAAATAGTACGGGCCGACGTGGCGTCACAGGCCGACGTGGCGTCGGAACGTGACGCTGAGGTAACACGACTGGCTCGCGTGCTGGCTGTGGTGGTTGAGGAGTGTCCGTCCCAACAGCCGTAGGTGGCCGACCCGCCGGAGCTACAAGCTCACTCTTGGCCTGCGTCTGACGCTCCGGCTCCTCGTCACTACGCGGACTCTGGTCCGGCATAGCGGCTTTCGGCTTGCGAGGTTTCTTGCCTTTACCCATAAATCATGCCCGCCTAACGAGGTGCGCCTAAGCTACGGCGCCGAGGGCCACAAACAGCCGAGCAGCAGGTAGGAAGACCTCATGTCGTAGTCCTCACCGAAGCATTGACTCGCCGCCGGACAGTCTCGATGTCGCGCACGGGGCGAACCTCGACGCAGCCGGTGCGGGCCCACGGGAACTCCTGAGCGATCTGGATGGCCTCGTCCATGTCTTTCGCTTCGATCAGATTGAAGCCTCCCAGGATCTCTTTGGCTTCCGTGAACGGCCCATCCGTGACCTTGGTGCGACCGTTGCGGATGCGGACCGATTTCGCTGTTTCAGCACCTTCGAGCATCTGGCTGTCTGTGAGACGTCCAGCGCGGCGCAACTCGTCGGCGTGCGTGAGGCAGCCGCGCATCATCCGATCGGTTTCAGCCTGGGGCAGCGCGTCATAGAGCGCGGGGTCATTGTAGATCACGAGAACGAATTTCATGCGGGTGGTATCGACCTCATCGATTGGGGTGGAAGCAGTGCGCGACGAGCCACCACGACCGAGCCGCTGCGCCCATTCCTCAATCTAATCGTTCGTGTCACGCCGTCATGCTTCTCTGCAGACCCACCTCGCCGCCGCTCTTTGCATCAGCGCCAGCCCGTGCCAGCAACAGAGCACTGGCACATCTCCCGGCACCTGAGCCGCGAGCCGCGGGTGCGCGAACAGAATCACGAGCGACGCACCGGGAACGAGCCGCTCGAGCTGTGCGATCGACTGCGGTCCCAAATCGCCGCGGCCCTTCCACGACCTCGGTTCCGCGTAAACCAGTACGAGTCGACCGACCCTGGGGCCATGCCCGGGGGTTAAACGAACTCCCCCTTTTCGGAGCTCTCCATGAAACACGTCTCTCGGCGGAATCGAATACGGCCCACCGACATCATCATCCACGACCGCCACGCTCAACCTCTTCCCAAGCTGTGGCCGCTCGCCCCGCACCAAGTGCACCGCGCGATCGGCGAGCCCGTCGGCAAACCGCTGGTGCTCGGCCAGCTGCGAGTCGTCCACCCCTCCCCCGTCCCGCGTCCCCCACTCCCCGACGGTTCTCTCATATCGTTCGACCGCCTGCCCAGCGCGATCAAGCGACACCCGCTCCAGCGCGCTCACGACACCGGCCCAGTCCGTCGGATACAGCAGCATGTCGCAGCCCGCATTCACCGCGGCGACCGCGGCCACGCCCTCCGGCGCGGCGGCGGTCGCCCCGGCCATGATGAACGCGTCGGTGACGACGAGTCCGTCGAAAGCGAGCGTTGTGCGCAGATAATCGAGGATGGGCTTCGAGAACGTGGCGGCGGAGCCACTCGGATCCCACGCCGGATAGGCCACGTGTGCCGGCATCACACTCGCCACTCCCGCCTGCACCGCCGCCGCAAACGGCGCAGCCTCGGCCTGAAGGTCGGCAGCGGATGCCGTCACGACGGGGAGACCTTCGTGTGAATCGGTCGTGGTACGACCATGCCCGGGATAATGCTTGGCGCACGCCATCACGCCGTGCTCCTGACAGCCTGTGATCCACGCCGCCGCGTGTGAGCCGACGACGTGTGCGTCGCCGCTGAAGGACCGGGTCTGCACGATCGGATTACGCGGCTCGATGTCGAGATCACACACGGGCGCAAATACCCAGGTGAGACCGACTGCGCGTGCCTCGGTTCCGGTGATCTGCCCACATGCGTACGTCGCGTCGAGATCGTTGAGGTAGCCGAGCGCCGCGGGCGGCGGCAGCTCGGTGAGATCTTTCACCTGCTGCCCCGGCCCACGCTCGAAGTCCGAGCCGAGCAGCAGCGGCCGACCGGCAACGCCGCGCACTGCGCCGGTGAGCGCGGTGACCGCGGCGCGCGTGCCGCCAAAGAGAATGAAGCCACCGACGCCGGCGGCGACCGCCTGCTCGATCTTTTCTCGTTCTGATTTGAATGAGCCACGCCGCCAACGCAGCGCCGGACAGACGAGGCGCGCGCGCGGAGTCATGCTGGAGTGATGTGACCCAGAATCCGCGGGCCGCGCGCCCCGGTCGCCGCCGGAAGATTGCCCGCCTTCCCCATCACCGTTTGATGGCCCAGAAAGGCAAACGCGACCGCTTCCTTCGCCTCGCCGTTGAAGAACACCTGATCGAACAACACGACCGGATGCGGCTGGATCTTCGCCGCCAATCGCTCGACCAGTGCGGGATTTTTGGCGCCCCCGCCCGAGATGACGACTTCAGCCTTGTCATCCTCTCCCCAGCGCGCGATCGCTCGCCCAATCGTCTCAGCCGTCAGGGCAGTCGCGGTCGCCACCGCGTCGTTGTCCGAGCCACCGGCCTTCTTCACACGCGCGAGCAGTTTGTCTGCATACTCGATGCCGAAGCGCTCGCGCCCCGTGCTCTTGGGCGGTGGCTGGTCGAAATAGGGATCCGCCAAAAGCTCGTCGAGGATTTTCGTGATCGGTCTTCCGCGACGGGCACGCTCGCCGCCCTGGTCGAACGCCGCGTCCGGATCGACGCGCCGCGTGATGGCGTCGATCAC
>DATGVC010000311.1:0-2332 GCA_035300745.1 Gemmatimonadales bacterium
ATGCGTTTGTCGCTCCACACCGTCCGAAAGTGGAGGATGGCTCCCGCGATGCCGCCGCGCCGTACGCGCGACCATGGCTGCCCCATGAGCCGGCGCACGAGCCGGTAACAGGTGGCGGGTTCGACATGTGATTGCCGCGCCAAAGCGAGCAACGACGCCCCTGTTTGCTCCCACTGAAGAACCCAGTAGAACAGCCGCGTCCATGCGGCCAGCTCCTCGAGCGGAGGCAGGCTGGCCCGACGCAGCGTACGAGCTACTTGATGGCGTGTTCGGAAACCCAGGAAGGTGGCGACGTCGCCGGCCGGCGGTAACAGGCCGTTCTTGCAAGCCAGCACGTCGAGGACGGCACGTGCTTCACCCGATAACGCGGGGAGCGCGACGCTCAGGATTTTGGCAAGCGGCAGTGGCGGCATACACCCGCGTCTCGCCAGTTGGGACTAATTCCTACCCGGACTCAACAAATGAGTGCCGACCCTATCAACTAGATATCAAACCAGCTCCGCGAGCGCCTTCGCGACGGCTGTGGTGCCTGACTTGCCCCCGAGATCGGGTGGGCGGACGGCGCCGGCGAGGAGCGTACGGACCGCCTGCTTGAGATCAGACGCGGCGGCCGGGTGGCCGAGGTGCTCGAACATCAGACCGCCGGTCAATACCGCTGCAACCGGATTCGCGACGCCCTTGCCTGCGAGGGCAGGCGCCGAGCCGTGCACAGGCTCGAAGAGCGCGTGCCGCTTGCCGGGATGGAGATTGGCGCTGGCGGCAACGCCGAGCCCGCCGACCAGTCCGGCGCCAAGGTCGGACAGGATGTCGCCGAAAAGATTGTTCGTGACGATCACCTCGAACCGCTGTGGCTCACGCACAAACTCCAGCGCCAGTGCGTCCACGTAGCGGTGCTCCGCCGCGATGTGCGGGTATTCCTGCGCAATCATCTTGAATCGATCCTGCCAGATCCGGTGTGTGGGAATCGCGTTCGATTTATCGCTCATGGTCACGCGGGTCTTGCCGTTTGACTTTGCCCATTCGAAGGCGGCTCGAATGATGCGCTCGACCCCCTTCCCCGTGTTGACCTCCTCGGCGACGTGCTCATCACCCGACGAGCGGCCGCGTCCGAGGTATTGGCCTTCAGTATTCTCGCGAAAAATGACGAAGTCGATGGAGCCCGGGTTGCGCAGCGGCGTGAGGTCGGGATGTAACAGCTCTACCGGCCGGAAATTGACGTACAGATCCAGTCTGAATCGCAATCCCAGCAGGATGTCGCGCGCGTGCTCGTTGCCCGGGACGCGCGCGTCTCCGAGGGCACCGAGAAAAATCGCGTCGACCTCGTCGCGGAGATGCTGGAATGCCGGGTCGGGGAGGGTTTCCTTCGTCTCGAGATAATGATTAGCCGAGTACGGGAGGCGCTCCCACTCCACTGAGAATCGGTGCTTCGCGGCGACGTGGTCGAGAATCGGTATCGCCGCTTCGATCACCTCGGGACCGATACCGTCGCCCCCAATGACCGCGACGCGGTGCTTCACTCAAAGCCTGTGGGACGGCCGCACGACAGGCAGTACGCCCAACCCACATCCAACTCACCCCCGCAGCCCTGGCAGCGCAGCTCCCCTTCGCGTGGCTGCCCGCAGTGCGGGCAGAAACGAGCCTCGCGATTCGCCGGCAACACGCCGCCGCAGTATTCGCATTGATTCGAGGCCAGCGCGTCCTTGGACCTTGCCACGGGGGGGGGAGCGGGGGGGGCGCGGAACGCACTCGGCGCGAGGAATGGTACGGGAACGGGGTTCTCTCCGGTCGTATCCACGAGCTCTTCGTCTTCTTCGGCCGTCGACGGGGGTGCATAGGCGCGATCGGCGAGCAACACGCGCTCGGCGGCGCGGCCGTTCACCATCACCTGGGCTTCAGGGAAGCTGCGAAAGTACGCCGGATCGGGATTGATGGTCGCGAGCTCACGCTGTATCGCTTCGCGCACGTTCTCGGGCTCGAGCTGCACGTAGTTGCGCTCCCCGGCCAGCAGCCTGAGCACCGCCATCTCATAGTCCTGATGGGTCGCGACATTCAGCCGCGAGCGGTTGGAGCGATAGGGGACGAGCCGCTCGTACACATCGGAGGCGGGGAAAGGAACGGCCACGCGTGTCTCGCGCGCGAGGGCAGCGACGAGCAGGCCGAAGAGGCGGTCGAG
Source organism: Gemmatimonadales bacterium (assembly GCA_035300745.1). Lineage (GTDB taxonomy): Bacteria > Gemmatimonadota > Gemmatimonadetes > Gemmatimonadales > GWC2-71-9 > 20CM-2-65-7. Next base: position 2,174 of record DATGVC010000311.1, read on the forward strand.
CTCGTCCATCAGCTACGTACCATTTCTCCATGCCGTCATCCAGCGGTCGTACAGGACCGGCACCACGCCGCCCTGCTGCAGCACTTCGACGCCGGACGGATCGCGATAGGCCTTGCGATAGAACACGTGGGTGACGCCGGAGTTGATGATCAACTTCGC